>NZ_JANHZQ010000020.1:0-76544 GCF_041414725.1 Alteromonas sp. DY56-G5
TATCGCGATCGCAGCCTTCGGCTGCTAGAAAAAATAAACCCCTCCGAAAAAAGAGGGGTTTATCATCAATCTGAGGCACCATATTAAGGTGCCTTCTTTTTATGTACTTAACCTTGAACATTAACCAAAGTACGGCCAGAAATCTGCCCTTTTAAGATTGCGTCTATTTTTTCATTTACCGCATCAAGGGTCACTTCCTCGGTAAGGTTATAAAGGCAGTTTAGCTTCCATTCACTAGCAAGCTTGTCCCACAACCTCAATCTTGGAGGCATTGGGCACTGCACAGAGTCGATTCCAAGCAATGAAACGCCTCGCAAGATAAATGGAAATACGCTCACGTTAAGATCTGCAGCAGCCGTAAGACCGCAGCACGTCACCGCGCCGCCATATTGCGTAGCTTTGATTGCCTGTGCTAGATACTCTCCGCCTACTGTATCAACGGCGCCAGCGAATTGCTCCCTAAGCATGGGGCGTTCTTTGTTTTCTAATAGTTCGTCGCGAGTTATCACTTTGCTTGCGCCAAGTGTCTTTAAAAATGACTCATGCTCTTTTTTTCCAGTGCATGCCACAACCGAAAAGCCAGCTTTGGCCAACAGGGCAACAGCGACAGAGCCCACGCCTCCTGTAGCGCCAGTGACTAGAATATCGCCTTTGTCAGGAGTCACGCAGTGTTCAACCAAGCCTTGTACCGATAGTCCTGCAGTAAAACCTGCGGTACCAATGATCATTGACTCTCTCAACGTAAGTCCATTTGGCTTAGCTACCGCCCATTCACTTGGAATTCTGATGAATTCGCCAAAGCCTCCAGCGGTGTTCATGCCGAGGTCAAATCCGGTGACAATAACCTCGTCTCCTTCTTTAAAGCGATTGTCACCACACGATACCACCGTGCCTGCTGCATCAATTCCTGGGGTATGAGGAAAGCTTCTGCTCACACCTGGATTGCCGGTGGCTGACAGTGCATCTTTGTAGTTAAGCGATGAATAATGCACCTTAATGAGTAGCGTGCCTTCAGGCAAGTCATCAAGTGAACGCTGCGTTACTTTACGCGTGAAGGATTTATCTTCCTGCTTTTCTACAAGCAAAGCTTTAAACGATGTCATACCTGTCTCCGTTAGTCGAATGATTACGCTACCCATTGTGACAATATATAAACTTTGCGCAAGTATGCACTTTTTAGTAGGGTAGTACCCTAAAAGATACTATTGGCGTGATGTAAATCCTTTGTTCGACTGGTCGCTTTAACAAAGACCACTGACATCAATGCTGACATTAATAATAATGCCTTTTACGTAGTGAATATGAACGTAATTACTCTAAGAGGGAGTAGTATGACCGCAACTTTGAAACAGTGTAGTGGCAGAGGAAAGTGATGTGACATCAGACATTGATAATAACGCCGTCCTAAAAAGCCAGAAACAAGATAATAAGCCCAATGCTGCAGAAAATACGAACGACTCAAATCAATACATTTGTGGCGTAGCAGTATCCCTTGAGATAATAGGCGGTAAATGGAAAGGGGTTATTTTGTGGCACCTTTGCCATAAAACGCTACGTTTTAGTCAGTTGCGTAGACGATTGCAAGGCGTTACCCAAAAAATGCTTACACAGCAACTCAGAGAGTTAGAGCGTGATGGGTTGGTAAACAGGAAAGTGTATGCTGAAGTGCCCCCTCGTGTAGAGTATTCTCTTACCGATTTAGGCCGTACACTAGAGCCAACTTTACGTCAGCTATGTGACTGGGGTAGGGCGTATAACGACGACTATAGATAAAACACCAACACAAAATAATACGTCGTTTAGGTAAACGAGTACTGAGTTAATTCACAACAATACCAGTTTTGTAATACTTAAATCGTAATGGCTAATCCAAGGTTTACGTGCCGCTAATGCGTTTAAGCGCATTGACGGCACGTGTTAGTTCCTGAATAGCTGAGCGCTAAGTAGCTAAACTATCGCTAAAGATTGCGTTTTAAGCAAGTAGCGAGTTGATTGACAACACGCTTTCTTCACCATTATCCACCGTATGAATTGTTGCATCCATGGTGCTGAAGTTCACGTTTAGTGACGCCGCATGGTTGCCGTTTTTCCACGAAAGCACGAATACGTTGTTGATGTAACTCACGTCAAATACACCGTTAAAAGCATCGCTTTCGTTTCTTAGCCTAATAAGCTGCATCAAGCCTTTAACCACTGGCTTTTCAACGGCTTCTTTTACCATGGCAGTAGACAAGTATGGGCGGTTGATGTCGCGACCAACATTGGTTTTAGCAAGTAAAGCCATGTCGTTTTCAACAGCAAGCAAGCCACCGTAATAAACTTGAGGGATACCCGGGCTAAAAAATTGAATGGCGCGTGCAACCAAATAAGCGAAGTCATCTTTACCTAACGCATCGTAATATGTGCAGTTTACCTGATAAAGGTCTACATTATTTGCAGCGGCACCGGTGGCTTTTTTAGACTCGCCATTGGAATTTTCATGTATTTGGTCAACGAGCGAATTAATCGCATCTGCGGTAAGCAGGCCTGGTTTGTCACCATTCGCGCCCACGTCAACAATGCCGATGCCATCGTGAGTATCTAGCACGGTAAAGCAGTTACGTGGCGAAATTGAAAGCCAGTATGCCAATGCCTCTGCATTTTTAGAGAACAAGGTGTGTAGTACAAGCGGAGGTAAAGCGAAGTCGTAAACACTGTCGCAACGCGCAGCAATATCAATTTGAGTTTGATAGTGACTGTGTATTTCGACCAAACACTGCATGCCCATACCACGTGCGCGGTTTGATAATTCTTCGATAAATTCGAAGGTTTCTTCAAGCATAAAGCAGTTCGAACCTGCGCGTTTAATTGCATAGCCCGCCGCATCTAAGCGAATAAGATCAACATTACTTTCAGTAAACGACTGAAGAATAGAAGATAGGTAGTCTTTGCCTAACTGTGACTCCACATCAATATCAATTTGATTAGAGGTAAAAGTTGTCCAGAACGGCACGGTTTCAGGGTTGCCAGTCTCTGTGCCCACCTCGTAATCGCTGAAAAACGGTGTGGGTCGAGGGCGGAACACTTGTGCTATTTGTTCGTCAATTTGCGTTTGATCGTTGCCCTTAAAAATATCTTCCTTGGTTAAGAACAGCGGCCAATAACTCGATTCGCGCCCGTTTTTCAGCACGTCTTTAAACGCTTCACTTTGCCCCGACATATGGTTAACAATGAGGTCGGCCATGATATCTACCGATTCGCCAAGCTTTTTGACGTTCTCCCAATCGCCCAAGCGCTCATCGACCAAGGTATGATCGATAGGATCGAAACCCGCGTCTTCACCATCGTAAGGGTAGTAAAAAGGAAGGATGTGAACACCCGTAAACAGGCCACCTAACGGGCCCTGAAGTATGCTTGTTAGACTCTCGATGTTGCCATCGCCTAGTCGGTCTGCATAGGTGATTAGTTGAACGCCATTGCGTATAGACATGATAACTCTCCAAAATTCAGCATGCGCTTGCTCGTACTTCTCTTACGTATCGCGAGCACACATTACTACGAATTAAGCACTACCAGTTTGGCAGATTAAAAATTAACCATGTAACGGGTTTAGCTTAATTCTTAATCTTCTGTTATTGACTGACCAAATTTGGTTGAGACTCACAGAAAATCAAAATCTTAATCGATTAAGATAAAATAGCAGTAGAATAGAAATTTGTAAATGAGAAGTTTAAAAAATGGAACTGTCAAACGCTCATGCGGCGGTTTCAATTAGGCAAGTTCTAAGACAGGGTAGCTCGTTCAAGGGCTGTTCAATAGTAGGAAATAGCGAACACGGTATTCTAAATACGAGTTCGGATCGCTAGTCTGAAGATCTTGTGTCTGATGACTCATTATTCGCTAACTCGTCAAATTCTCGCTTTGCTTCTTTCCACTTAGCGAGCTTCTCGTAGTATACGTCCCAAATACATGGGCAACACGAACCTCCGCCGCAACAATCGTCTCTTAAAGGTTTCTCTGGTTCTTCGGGTAGCGACTTCATAGCACTTATCCTCGACTTTCTTCCTTAAAAATATCTAAATCTCAGATAATATTTTCAAGGCTTAACAATATCCTCACGTGCAAACCTAATGTTTAAGCGCAGAGAATACAACTTTGCCTGTGTATGTTACTCCTTATGATACGCCTTTGCAGCTTGAAAGGTTACAAAGGCGTTTAAGCTATTTTCGTTAATAAGTGAAAGCTGACATCAACGCCATCATGCTTATGGTGTTACAACTTCATACCACCAGATGCCTCAATCCTTTGGCCGTTAATCCAATAACTATCATTACTTAATAGCGCTGCCATAACGCCACCTATATCTTCGGGTTGGCCAACGCGGCCTAAAGCGGTCTGAGAGGCTATAGCATTATTGACTTCGCTATTATCGCGAACATAGCCACCGCTAAAGTCAGTCTCAATGGCACCTGGAGCCAGGGTGTTTACTCTAATTTTACGGGCTCCTAACTCTGCAGCCAGGTAACGACTCATTACCTCTATGGCTCCTTTAGCCATACCGTAGGCGCTGTATCCCGGGAAGCAAAATCTTGCCACTTCGGTTAAGAGTATTAGTTGATAAATTAAGTGAAAACAAAAAGCCCTGTTGAATTACAGGGCTTAGGATGTTGTGTCGTGTTAGCTAGCTAAATACTAGCTCAATGAGCATTAATCAGCTGGAAGCTCTTCCGACGCTTTATTACCATTTAGGTTTTCTGGAGCTGCCACGATAGGTTTAGGTTTTACGGCATTGGCCTTGGTCAGTATGTCGCTGTTGCCTGTTACCAAATCATCTAATTTGCCTTTTTCCGCATCGACCAAGCCCACTTCACGCAACATAGAGTCTACCAGTGGGGCGTTAGCACGATAGCTTAGTGCGGCTTGCGTTACTTGTTCAGCTAAACCACTACCAGCAGTAGCAACGGTGTGATCGCCTTTCACGCCACTCCCTTGGCCGTAGCCTTGAAGAATTTTAATACCTTCTATGTTTTCAAGTGGCTTAACGGCGTGTGCCACAAGCTCAGGCAATATTTTGAGCATGGCAAGGGCTTTTTGCAGCTCAATTTGCTCGGTCTTAAGCGTATTTTCAGCCTCATAAAGCGCTTGTTTACCTTGTGCTTCAACAGCAAGCACTTTCTCATCAGCTTCAGCCTGAAGCATTTTTGCATCGGCAGCGGCCTTAGCTTCCGTAAGAATAGCGGCAGCAGAGTTTTCAGCTGCTTCTTTCTTAGCTTGTGCTTCTACGGTAATGCCTACAGCCTCACGCTCTGCCTCTTTGCGCGCGTCTATAACTTCAATTTGTTTCTTACGCTCAGCTTCTGCCACCATTTTCGCTGTGGTTACTGCTTCCACTTTTTCCACTTTAGCTTTTTCCGCTTCAGCAGCTTTAGCACGTGCGGCCGACTCTTCCTCAGATTTTGTCGCAACGGCAATTTGTTTAATTTGCTCAGAAACCTCAACTTCTTGCTGCTGACGAATGCGCGCTTGCTCTAATGCCTGACGCTTAGCAATTTCTTGGGTTTCAATTTCCCGTGATTTTTCGATCTCCGCAGCCTCGATAGCACGGTTTTTCGCGATCTCTGCTTCGCGCTCTTCCCGTTCTTTCATTTCGCGCTGCTTAGCAATTTCTGCTTTTTGTTCCTGACGTTTAAAGGCAAGAATTTGCTCTTGGGCTAAGCGAGCTTCTTCTTCATCTCGTTTCACTTCTAGTGATTGTTTCTCAGCAGCCAAATTACGCTGTTCAATGAAAATGCGGTTTTCTTGTTGAATATCGTTGGTTTCTTTGCGCTTTTCTTCAATGATCTTCGTTAAGCGTGCACGCCCCTCGGCATCGAAAGCGTTGTTTTCATTGAAAAACTGTAGGTCGGTTTGGTCAAAACCAGTCAAGCTCACCGATTCTAACTCAAGACCGTTCTTTTCAAGATCGTTAGCCACGCTTTGCTGAACTTTTTGTACAAAGTCAGCACGCTGCTCATGCATTTCGGTCATGCTCATTTCAGCAGCTACCGCACGTAGTACGTCAACAAACTTAGACTCCATTAGCTTTTTAACTTCTTCAGCGCGAGTGGTGCGCGTTCCTAGCGTTTGCGCAGCCATTGATATGCCATTGGCATTGGGGGCCACGCGTAAATAGAAGTCTGCCTTAACATCAACACGCATGCGATCTTTGGTAATAAGCGCGTCTTTTTGAATTTTTTCCACTTCTATACGAAGGGTGTTCATATTTACTGGAATTATTTCGTGAACGACAGGAAGCACGATAGCGCCACCGTCCTTAATGACTTTTTCACCGCCTAAACCGGTTCTTACGAACGCTGTTTCTTTCGTCGCGCGGGTGTAAAGTTTGGCAAAGATAAGGCCAATAACGATAAGCCCTACAACAATAGCACCGGCAATAAAGAGTATTGACGGCAAGCTAGATGGTTGAATTGTATCCATACTTTTATCTCTTTTAGGTTATAGGTAGCGGGTTGCTAACCAGCTGTGTTGTTTTTTCTGAACTAAAATGACGCGCTCTCCCTGTGCGAACAACTCTTCATCTTCGAAAGGTTCTACTAACACAAAATGAGGCTGTGAATAATGGTCAGTAAACTTTGCTTCAGCTGGGTTGCCTCGGCTTGCTTTTCCAATCGTGATTTCGGCCACAGACCCAATGAAGTCATCGCTGTTAACCGCGCTAGACTCTACACTAGGCAACAAGCCTGAAATTACCTTTACGGTTTTAGCTGTTACGAATGCGCCAATAACAAATGCAAGAGGAACGGATAGGAAAGCTGGCAGGGTATAGCCGAGTGCACTCGCTGTTAAGCCGTTAACCATCAAGCCAACTAAACCGAATAGAGTAAGAAGTACTACCAGGTAAATAAGAAAGGGAACTTTATTAATATTAAGCCAGTTGGCAAACGAGGTATTAAGAAACCCATCGCCATCAAACTCTGCAAAATCATCGCCTAACCCCAACAGGCTTATACCAAAAATAGTGCTAACAAGTTCTAGTATGAAAATAAAGAAAACGGCTATAAGCGAAATGCTAAACCAGAAGTTTGTAGGGGAAAGAAGAACATCTGTCATTTACACCATCCATGATGACTAACTTGCTTTTATTCTTTATACCACAGAACAAAAATTAAGCCAGCGTCTGACACATGTACTTTCGGCTAGTTTGTAACAAATAATGATGGGGGCTAACTGAAGTTATGTTTCTGCAGCATCACATCATTTTCAGTAACCTTTAATACACTGCCTTGATCATACCAATCGCCAAGTACAATACGAGTTGCAGGCTTGCCGTTTGCTGTAAGACTATGAATGTTGGGTCTGTGTGTGTGGCCATGTATCATGCGCTGCACGCCCCATTTTTCCATGACTTTCACCACTTCTTCAGGCGTGACATCCATAATATCTGGCTTAAGATTTTGCTGCTTAGCCTTACTTTCCTTGCGACCGTTATCGGCAACACGCTGTCGATACCATAAAGGAAGCGCAAGCATTAAACGTGGCCACCACCAACCGCGGGATTTCTTGCGAAACTTTTGATAAGCAACATCGCGAGTGCATAGTTCGTCACCATGAGTAAGCAGGGTAGGTGTGCCGTATAAGTCTACAACTTCTTGTTCGTTTAATAACGTCATGCCGGCTTTTGATAGCCACTTTTCACGTATGGCGAAATCGCGATTACCGTGAATAAAGTAAATAGGGCAATGCTGACTCACTGCCTTGAAAGCTGATGCTATGGCAGTGTTAAATGGAGTAACGTTGTCGTCGCCAATCCAAACTTCAAACAAGTCACCAAGAACGTAAAGTGCATCAGCATTAATCGCGTCTTCTTTTAAAAAGCGCATTAAGCATTCTGTAATGTCAGGGCGGTCGGCACTTAGGTGCAAGTCGGCAATGAAGTAGGTGAACGACATAAATCTTCTTATTGTGGTTTAAAAAGCCGCGTTAAAGTAACGCGGCTTGTATTTAACTCAAGGCCTTGAGTATGTCTTGAAAATCATATTGGCCAAGGCGTTATTGAGACAGCTATTCAAGCATAGATGTCAGCGGCTATTTAAGAAATAGTCGCTTTTTCAATGATAACAGGCTCAACAGGAACATCCTGGTGATAGCCGCTGTTACCGGTTTTAACGGCTTTAATTTTTTCAACAACATCCATACCTTCAGTTACTTTACCGAATGCACAGTAGCCCCAACCATTGACAGACTTGCTAGAGTGGTTAAGGAAGTCGTTGTTATTTACATTAATAAAAAACTGAGCCGTCGCGGAGTGTGGATCTTGGGTACGCGCCATCGCGATTGTACCCACTTCGTTTGCTACGCCGTTGTCCGCTTCGTTTTCAATAGGGTCTTTTGTGTCTTTCTGATCCATATCTGGCGTAAAACCACCACCTTGGATCATAAAGTTGTTGATTACACGGTGAAAAATAGTGTTATCAAAAAAACCGTCTTCGACGTAAGAAATGAAGTTAGCTACCGTTTTAGGCGCTTTATCTTCAAAAAGCTCTAGGGTGATGTCACCGAAATTTGTTTTTAACGTAACCATTGTGGTTTGTCCTGTGTGTTAGCATACATATAAAGTGGCGGCATTTTAGCGCAAAACGAGTCGTTAGCGCAAAGAGACGGTTATCGCAAAACCCAGCCATATCCTTGCAAAAGGCTTGTACCATTTAAATCGTGACAGTGCTAAACTTTGCGGCCGAAAAATTATGACAAATAGGAAATATAGACATGCTACATCTTTACAACACCCGAACCCGTGAAAAAGCGAAGTTTGTACCGCTTCAAGAAGGGAAAGTGGGTTTGTATGTTTGTGGTATTACCGTTTATGACCTAAGTCATATGGGTCATGCCCGTACTTACCTGAGTTTCGATGTCTTAGTACGCTACATGCGCCACCTTGGTTTAGATGTGAAGTACGTGCGCAATATCACCGATATCGACGATAAGATTATTGCTCGCGCCAATGAAAATGGCGAAAGCTTTGAGGCGCTAACTGCACGCACTATTGCCATGATGCACGAAGACTTTGCGGCGATTAACTTACTAGAGCCAGACGTCGAGCCGACAGTAAGTGGACATATGGATGAGATCATTGAAATTATCCAGCGACTAATGGACAAAGGTTACGCCTATCAAGCTAAAAGCGGCGATGTACTATTCGACGTAAGCAAGTACGAAGATTATGGCAAGTTAAGCAAACAAGACTTAGATCAGCTTAAAGCGGGTGCTCGTGTTGAAGTGGCGGCAGGAAAAGACGACCCGCTAGACTTCGTACTGTGGAAAACCACCAAGCCTGGTGAGCCGGCGTGGCAATCGCCATGGGGCGAGGGACGTCCGGGATGGCACATTGAATGTTCTGCAATGAATCATAAGCATCTTGGTGCGCACTTTGATATTCACGGCGGTGGCTCAGATTTAACGTTCCCACATCACGAAAACGAAGTGGCTCAGTCGTGCTGTGCGTATGACACACCTTACGTAAACGTGTGGATGCACGCGGGTATGGTACAGGTTAATGACGAAAAAATGTCTAAGTCATTGGGTAACTTTTTTACCTTGCGCGATGTGCTTAAAGAGCACGACTCAGAAACATTGCGTTTCTTCCTGATGTCGGCGCATTACCGTAGCCAGTTAAGTTACTCTCAAGACAATATTACTCAAGCGAAGGCCGCCCTAGAGCGTTTGTACACTGCGCTGCGTGGTGTAACAGTAGACGAAAGCACTGACCTTAGCCACGGTGGCTACCTAACGCGCTTTGAAGCGGCAATGAACGACGATTTAAACGTACCTGAAGCCTTTTCGGTGTTGTTCGATGTGGCACGTGAGCTTAACCGCCAAAAAGATAATGTAGAAGAAGCAGGTAAACTGGCTGCTGTTCTTAAAGGCCTAGGCGCAATTTTGGGTATGCTTCAAAGTGATCCAGACACCTTCTTGAAAGGCGGTGAAGGCAATGACGACGAAGCGGCTGAAATTGAAGCGTTAATTAAACAGCGTAACGATGCCCGTGCCTCCAAAGACTGGGCAGCGGCAGATGCCGCACGCGATGCGTTAAACGCAAAAGGCGTAGTGTTAGAAGATGGCCCAAGCGGTACTACGTGGCGTAAAGCGTAACTCGCAGCCTGTAATTAACTGATAATAAGAAAGCTCGCATATGCGAGCTTTCTTGTTTGGTAAGGTCATCATTTAAATTTCGGGCTTGCCAGTGGGGATTGCCGATTCTTTTTCGGTGAGATGTGACTTCCAACGCTGCTGTGCAACGTGCGCTTTCACCAGTTCTAAGCATTCGTTTACAACGTTAAGTACTTCTTTATCAAGTGCATCGGCGGTAGGGGTATAGTCGTGCATGCCGACTGAAATGAAATGGTCGATGCGCTCTGCGTCTAAGTCGCTTAACAGATTAACTAGCGATGTGGTCACGATATCGGTGACTGACTCTTCCAACGTATTTTCAATGGTTTTGCCGATAACAGGTAGGTAATGCAGGGAAGAAACTTGTGCATTACTTCTCACCGCTTTACCCACGCTCTTGCGCACGTGCTCCCGTATCACCTCGCCGTGCTCTTCGCTTTGAATTGACTGGCCTAAATGGTTGATAACGCCAGCCATCCATTGGGTAATGACAGGACGGCGGGGGGCCAGTACCTGTGCGTTGATATCGTCTAATAAAGGCGAACCTGCTGAGATGTCTTTTTGCGCATCGCTGAGCACTTTTACAACAATTCGGTCGCTTAACTCTTCGACAAATACATCGTAGTAAAATGCAAAAAAGCGAAAGACCGCGGTTTGATTTAAGTCGATGATTTCGAATTTGTGCAGGCGGTGCAAAATAGAAAATATGCGCAAGAAACGAAATAGGCGGGTAGGTCCAGTAGGGATTAGACCTATGATATCGTACCAATGCAAAAACGGAAAAAAATACCAGCGTAAATGTTCTTTACGCACAATAGCTACAACCCACCGGAAGCAAAATTCGCTGAAGAAAATGGCGATAAACACCAAGTCGACCAACAGAAAGTTGTTGTGAACGGGATCGTAAGCACTAAGAAAAGCGGGAAAATACGTGCCCAATAGACCATAGACAAAGTCGGTGGCGTATAAGGCGTCGAAAATGAGCCATGTTAGGTTCACAAAAAGTATACCTAACATGACTAAATCTAAGATTAACCAAGGCGTTTCATGACTGTTTCGCAAATTTTCTCGGTTAATTCTTAGCATTTCCTTATCCTGTATTCTGACTTAAAGCGTAACGTAAATGCAGTTAGACATGAACAGTATTGAACTTTAAGTATTAAAGGTTAGCTTGATGCGTTTAACCTTGTTACGTCTACATAAAGTTTTAGCTTCTGACCAGGTTGTAAATAGCGCTTGGTATTAAGTGAATTCCACTTGCCTATGTCGCTTACTCTAACATTGAACTTGCTGGCTATACGAGACAACGAATCGCCATTTCTTACTGTGTAGGTCACTTTTTTGGTAACACCGTCTTGCGCTTTACCTTCCTGCCAGATAACTAAGGTTTTGCCAGGGTGAAGCATATCGCCAGGGGCCATACCGTTCCATTTAGCTAACTGTTTAGTGCCTATATTGTACTTACGGGCAATATCCCAAAGCGTATCACCAGATTGTACGGTATGACGTACTTTTTGCTTAGACGTGTTGCCGTTCTGCAAGCTGGCTAGACGCTGTTCCTGAGATAATGTGTAGCTGTCCAGTTCTTGAAGTGCTACTGGTACCATTATCGCTTGACCCACGCGGATCATGGACGAGTCTAGCTCATTCACTTTTTTAAGAACTTTCACGGTGGTGTGATACTGCTTAGCGATTTTACCTAAGCTGTCGCCGGGCTTCACCGAGTGGCGTACCCAGTTCAATCGCTCTTTTTGATCAATTTTGGCCAGTGCTTGGGAAAAAGCGGCCGCTTTGTCTAAAGGAAGTATCAACCTATGGGGCCCTTCTGGCGATGTTGCCCAACGGTTGAACCCTGGGTTTAACCCGTGTAGTTCTTTTAAAGACATACCAGCAAGTTCGGCGGCAAACGCTAAATCGACCTGTGAGCCGATATCAACCACTTCGATAACCGCTACATTCTCAACTTCAGGCCACGCATACGCATATTCATCTTTATTTTTTAGAATATCAGCCAGCGCAAGCAATTTAGGCACGTAAGCACGTGTCTCTTTGGGTAAATTTAAGTTCCAAAAGTCGGTAGGTTTACCCGCGCGTTTGTTAGCTTTAATAGCCCTTTGAACGCGGCCTTCGCCACTATTATAGGCGGCAAGTGCGTGCAGCCAATTACCATCGAACATTTCGTTTAGATAGGTTAGATAGTCAAGTGCACCTTGAGTAGACGCAACAACATCTCGACGTCCGTCATACCACCAATTCTGTTGCATACCAAAGCGCTTGCCTGTGCCAGGAATAAACTGCCACATACCAGCCGCTCGGCCATGGGAATAAGCAAAGGGATCGAAAGCACTTTCTACTATTGGTAAAAGCACAAGCTCCATCGGCATGTCGCGCTTTTCAATTTCTTCGGTAATGTAATAAAGAAAAGGCTTGGCACGTTTTACAACGCGAGCCATATATTCTGGGTGCTTCAGGTACCATTTACGCTGTGCGCTAATGCGTTTGTCGTCAGGGATCGCTAAGGCGAAATTCGCGCTTGCACGTTCCCATACGTCAGTAACGACCGCCTGCGTATGCATATCCGGTGTATCGGTAAGCTCTGCGCCTTCTTCTAGCGTATCATCATTGGGGTGAACAACATCAATAACGCCGTCTCTTGCAACTTCACAATCAGAAATGGCTTCTTCGTTGTTATGAATTTCACTGCACGCTTCTAGCGAAGCGGTTTCGTTACTTTCTAATTGTGCATTGTCGTTATTATTATCGGTTAACTGACAACCCGTTAAACCTAGCGCCAATATCAGTGGCGACAGTGGGAAAAACTTCAACTGCATATATGAAGAAACCTCGTGGAGCACTGCAAACCGACCATGTTACGATAATCGGCTTACTTTTGCATCAAAACTCATCTTTCCAGCGGCGAACTGCAGCAAATACCGCTACATCGTCAGCCAGGTTATTTTCGCAATAGGCTTCGGCAGCAGTTTTCACAGAAAGTTCATGAGCCCGTAAAAATGGGTTTATGTTTTTTTGCTCTTTGAGATTACTTGGTAGTGTAGGCTGACCTTGAGCGCGTTTTTCTGCCACCCACTGTGCGTAGTCACACAGCGCTTTATTGTCTGGCTCTACGGCTAAAGCAAACTGGACATTAGCCTGAGTGTACTCATGTGTACAGAACACTTTCGTGGTGTCGGGCAGTCGCTTTAACTTATTCAGTGAATGATGCATTTGCTCGGGCGAACCTTCAAACAATCGTCCGCAACCTGCTGAAAATAACGTGTCGCCGCAAAACAATGCGCCATGCCCGAAGAAAGCAATGTGATCAAGGGTATGACCTGGCACTTCCATTACTTGCAGCGCCATTTTAAAAACAGGTAGCGAGACAGTATCGCCTTGAGAAACAGATTTCGTTATTCCTCTTATGTGATTGCCTCTTGGGCCAATAACTGGCAAATCTGGTACTGCAGATACTAATTTAGCAATACCACCTGTGTGGTCTCTGTGGTGATGAGTGATGAGAACTGCACTTAGCGTTAAGCCTTTGGCTTTAATAAAGGCCAGCACTGGCTCAGCATCACCTGGGTCGACAACAATAGCGCTACTCTCGTTATAAATACACCAAATGTAATTGTCGGTAAAAGCGGGAATAGGATGAATGGCTACGCCTGAAGGAAGTGTTTCTGCCGTCATAAGAGTACCTGCTTGTGTAGGTAGAATTATGCGTTACTATAGGGACTTGTGAAGAGCAGAGCAACCTAAGAGCGCGCAGTGTTAATGAGATCGGCGTTTAAAGCCAAACCGCCACGCTACCCTACAAATTGGAATGATTTCCCCGCCGGAGAGCACATTCGACATGCGGTCAATGCAGTTTGTAGCGATTATGCTGAGCGAATTTTCGGGTATCACTTTGCCAAACTAGGCTCGCTAAGTGCCGATATAAATCTCGATACCAGCCCAATTCGACACCACATCAATCACGTTCCGTTTAATGACCTAGCTAGCGAGCAGCCACACCACAATGAAGCGAAAGAGGGCTTTCCCAATCACAATGCATCGGGTATATCGTTAGGCGGTGATAAACGCGAACCGAAAATAAGTAGAGAAAACACGGTAGTGGGGCAGTCGCACTGCTTACCCTTCGCCGAAAACAGCATTGATGGCTTCCTACTTGCTAATGAATTAGATTTTGCACAAGACCCTCACGAAATATTAAGAGAAGTAGACCGCGTTATTACACAAAACGGTTATGTGATCATAAGTGGCTTTAACCCCTTAAGCCTCGCCGGAATTGCCAAATTTCTACCTGTTAAGCGCGGAAATATCCTACACGATGCACGCTTTTTTACGTCCTATCGCATTAAAGATTGGCTTCAGCTGCTGGGATTTGAAATTGTTGAACAACGTCAAGTGATGTTTTCAACGCTCTTTTTTCAACAAAAATGGAAAGGGGCGGTTAAGCTTCAAGACTATTTAGCATCTTACTTGCCATGGTGCAGTGCGGTGTACGTAATACTCGCGAAAAAGCGGGTTATACCCATGACCGCAATAAAACCCAAACGCAATTTGAAGCCGCGTTTTTCCGCGGTGGGCGCCAGTGTAAGGACCTCTACGATGAATCGCACGCTGCGCTAGTATTGTTAATGAGTATGCCATGTGCAGAGAGAGCACGCCAAGCTCTTAACTTGAAAGCAGCGACAGACGCTTACCATCTTCTATATTTACCAAGATGTTGTAACTAAAACGGATGGCTTTCGCGTTTTTACGCAAGTTTGAAAGGGGAATAGGAGATAGCATAGACTGCTATCTCCTAACTGAGACGTTAGTCGTTACTCGTTTTATAGAGGTGCACATCTCGCTGTGGATATGGGATGCTAATGCCTTCTTCATCAAAAGCTTTTTTAACTTTTTCCTGCATATCCCAATAGTAAGGCCACAAGTCATCTGTGGCGACCCACGGTCTAAACATTAAATCGACTGAGTTATCGCCTAATCCGCCTACACAAATTCTTGGTGCAGGGTCGGTTAACGAGCGCTCATCTTCTTCGAACAGGCGCTGCAACACCTTCTTGGCTTTATCGATATCGTCATCATAGCCTATACCAAATGTCATGTCGCAACGGCGTTTATCATATACGCTAACGTTAATTAACGTAGCATTAGACAGGCTGCCATTGGGAATAACGATGCGCTTATTGTCAAAAGTGTTAAGTACAGTATAGAGAATTTGTATCTCTGACACTGAGCCTAAATGACCCTCTGCTTCAATGGTGTCACCCACTTTAAAGGGTTTAAAAATCAGTATTAGTACACCGCCAGCAAAGTTCGCCAGGCTGCCTTGAAGTGCCAGACCAATGGCCAAACCTGCAGCACCCACGACGGCAATAAATGAGGTGGTTTCAATACCTATCATTGAGGCAACTGAAATCAACAGCATTACTTTTAGCACCGCACTAATAAGTCCGCACAGAAACTTATTTAACGTGGGGTCCTTTTTACCTAGCCGATGATCTAATAGGTTTACAAAACGATTCACTAACCAGAGACCCACCACCAAAGTAAGAATAGCCAATAATAATTTGGGGGTGTAAGTCATCACCAGTGAAATAGCTTTTTCGGTTAATTCCGATAAATCGATATTAGTCCCGAAGAAATCTTCCATAAATACCTCTTTTATTAATTAACCACGATGATTACGTTAAAAAAAGAGGGTTAGATCGCCTTGATTCAAACCGAACGGAACTGCGCTGTTTTTTGACAAGAATTTTCTAGCCGATTTGCCTAAGGCAGATAAGGTTAGTGAGTGGGTAGGTAATTAGTGAGTGAGGAGTGTAGGATGATTAGGCTTATTAGCATACCAAGTTACGTGCTTGCACTTTGATTCTGGTTATATGGTTTTTGCTTTATAAATCTAAGCGCCGCTTTGACCGCCCAATAAAAAAGGTGACATCCCGTCGCTTAATAGCGCTGAATGTCACCTTACTTTTAAGGGGGCGCTTTACAGCTTACTTAACACGCATACCCGGCTTTGCACCTTCGTGCGGCTCAAGAATGTATAGCTCGTCGCCACCAGGGCCCGCGGCTAATACCATGCCTTCACTCAAGCCAAAACGCATTTTACGAGGGGCGAGGTTCGCTACCATTACCGTATGTTTACCGATTAGGGCTTCAGGCGAGTAGGCCGACTTAATACCTGCAAAAACTTGCTTGGTTTCGCCGCCTAAATCTAGCTCTAAGCGTAGAAGCTTATCGGCTTTTTCCACGTGTTCAGCTTTAGCAATACGTGCAATACGTAAATCTACTTTGGCGAACTCATCAAACGAGATAGTGTCGCTAATAGGGTCTTTAGCAAGCGGGCTGTCTGGGTCGATTGCCGGTGCTGCTGGCGCTAAGCTTTCTTTTGAATCTTCAACCATGGCTTCGATTTTCTCCATTTCTACACGCTGCATCATCGGCTTGAATTTGTTGATGGCGTGGCCTTTCAATAGGGTTTGCAGTGAATTCCAGTCGAACTTATCGTTTAAGAATTCTTCTGCTTTTTCTGCAAGTACAGGAAGCACAGGCTTCAAGTAAATCACCAACAGACGGAACATGTTAATACCTAGCGAGCATACATCGTGTGTGAACTGCTGCTTAGTCTCGTCTTTAATGGTTACCCAAGGTGCATTGTTATCAATGAACTGGTTTGCTTTGTCAGCAAGGGCCATGATTTCGCGCACGGCTTGGTGGTACTTACGCTTCTCGAAAAGTGCAGCAATGCTCTCTGACGCGTTTTGGAACTCTGCAATAAGCTCTGGCTCAATCACATTGTCAGACAATTTGCCGTCGAAACGCTTAGTGATAAAGCTTGCACAGCGGCTTGCAATGTTAACCACTTTACCTACCAGGTCTGAATTCACTTTTTGTGCGAAGTCAGTAAAGTTAAGGTCGATGTCGGTAACACCGTCGCCTAACTTAGACGCAAAGTAGTAACGCAGATATTCTGGGTTCAGGTGGTCAAGGTAAGTACGGCCTTTTATAAACGTGCCGCGCGACTTTGACATTTTCGCACCGTTTACGGTTACGAAACCGTGAATGTTTACGCCAGTAGGCTTACGGTATCCCGCACCTTCTAGCATGGCAGGCCAAAATAGGCAGTGGAAGTAGGTAATATCTTTACCAATAAAGTGATAAAGCTCAGCCTCTGAGTCTGCTTTCCAGAAATCATCAAACTCTAAGTTGTTTTGGTCGCAGAAGTTTTTGAAACTAGCCATATAGCCAACAGGCGCATCTACCCACACGTAGAAGAACTTGTTCGGCGCACCTGGAATTTCAAAGCCGAAGTAAGGCGCGTCACGGCTGATGTCCCACTGTTGAAGACCTTCAGTAAACCATTCTTGCAGCTTGTTAGCCATTTCTTCCTGCAGGGCACCTGAGCGGATCCACTCTTTTAACATGCCTTCAAATTTTGGCAGGTCAAAGAAGAAGTGCTCAGACTCACGTAGCACTGGTGTAGCACCCGATACTACGCTGCGCGGGTTCTTTACTTCTGTTGGGCTATACGTTGCGCCACATACGTCACAGCTGTCGCCGTTTTGATCTTCTGCACCACAGCTAGGGCAGGTACCCTTAACGAAACGGTCTGGCAAGAACATTTCTTTTTCAGGGTCGAACAGCTGATTAATGGTGCGTTTGCTGATGTAGCCCGCATTATCTAAACGGGTGTAAATTTCTTCACACAGCGCCTTGTTTTCTGGCGAATGGGTTACATAGTAGTTGTCGTAATCTACGTGGAAATCAACAAGGTCTTGGTGATGTTCAGCACGCGTTCTTGCCACCATTTCTTCTGGTGTAATGCCAAGCTCTTGGGCTTTAAGCATAACCGGCGTACCGTGTGCATCGTCGGCGCAAACACTGTAACATTCGTTTCCGCGAAGGCGCTGAAAACGAGTCCAGATGTCGGTTTGAATGTGTTCTAGCAAATGACCTAAGTGAATAGAGCCATTTGCGTATGGCAACGCACTGGTTACCAGAATTCGGCGTTTTTCTGACATAATGACGTTATTGATTCTTTGCGTTTCAAAATGGCTGCAAATACTAGCGGAAAACCGCGTTTTTTGCATTACGTAATTCACACAATTCTACTACTAGTAAGGCATTTTATGTTCTTTTCTCGCAAAGCAGAGCCGGTAACTCAAAAAGTTGCTGTAATTTTGGCCAAGTATTTTTCTTTAGATGTTGAAGATACCTTGCCATGGTGTGCTTTTAGCCAGCCAGAAAATGAAGATGCCGGTGTAACAGTTACCTTGCCATTTTGTATAGCTACACAGCTAGACGCGCTTAAACAAGAAGTGCTTAAACAGCTAAAAGGAAAGCTAGGCGATGACCAGCTTACGTTTAAACAAAACGTAGCGAGTGGAGAAACTGAAGTAGCACCGGTCACCAACATTAAAAACATCATAGCAGTGGCCTCTGGCAAGGGCGGTGTAGGTAAGTCGACAACCAGTATCAATTTAGCGTTTGCGCTTATGCAAGAAGGCGCGAAAGTTGGGATTTTAGATGCCGATATTTATGGGCCGTCTATTCCCATTATGCTGGGCAACCCCGATGCACACCCTGAAAGCGAAGATAATAAGCACATGCAGCCGCTAACTGCACATGGGCTGGTGGCGAACTCAATTGGCTATTTAGTGCCTCAGGAAGACGCGGCCGTATGGCGAGGGCCAATGGCAAGCAGGGCGTTAAAGCAGTTGCTAGATGAAACCCTATGGCCCGTGCTGGACTACTTAATTGTAGATATGCCACCAGGAACAGGCGATATCCAACTGACGATGGCGCAACAGGTACCACTTACTGCTTCTGTGGTAGTTACAACGCCGCAAGACTTAGCGCTAGCCGACGCCCAAAAAGGCATAAGCATGTTTGAAAAAGTGAACGTACCTGTATTAGGGCTTATTGAAAACATGAGTTATTACCAGTGCAGAGCCTGTGGTACCAAAGACTATGTGTTTTCAAAAGACGGGGGCGAGGCGCTTGCCGAACGCCATGGACTGCCACTTTTAGGTCAGCTACCGCTTGATATCCATATTCGCGAGCATGGCGATGCCGGCACGCCTTTGTTAATTACCTCGCCCGAAAGTGCATTGAGTGAAAGTTATCGCGAGGCTGCTCGCGCTCTGTCTATGCAACTGGCCCTTACTGTTGCGCCACGCAAAGGGGCAGTAAAACACATTAAGGGCAACCCTATTGGCATTGTTGGTAAAGAGTAACTAGCTTGAAATACC
The DNA here is from genome assembly GCF_041414725.1 of Alteromonas sp. DY56-G5. Classification (NCBI taxonomy): domain Bacteria; kingdom Pseudomonadati; phylum Pseudomonadota; class Gammaproteobacteria; order Alteromonadales; family Alteromonadaceae; genus Alteromonas; species Alteromonas sp. DY56-G5. The sequence continues at coordinate 19,404 of NZ_JANHZQ010000020.1, forward strand.
TAGGTAACAAATATCAGGAATGCCCGACGGATAGGTAAATTCAGACAGGTGTAGTAAAGGTGAATTATAGCCAGGTTCGATTGCTTAAATTTAAAATTTGATAAAACTATACGAAAATTGCGCAAAAGCAGATAAAACAAGCCTTTGAGCAGTTGAATGCATGCGGCGACATACGCATAATAGCGGCCTAACGAAATGAGGAATACACCATGCGCTTGTGCGACCGCGATATCTACCAACATCTGCAAGATGGAAAAATTAAAATTGACCCTACACCCAGCTACGATCAAATAAGTGGTGTAACGGTAGATATCCGCCTAGGTAATAAATTTCGCGTGTTTGAAGATCACCAAGCGCCGTTTATCGATTTAAGTGGGCCGAAAGCACAGGTTCAAGAAGCGCTCGACCATGTTATGAGCGATGAAATTGAACTAGAAGAGGGTAAAGCCTTCTTTCTACACCCTGGGGAGCTAGCGCTTGCCATTACCCACGAGTCAGTAACCTTGCCTGACAACATCGTAGGTTGGTTAGACGGGCGTTCTTCGCTTGCGCGTTTGGGCTTAATGGTTCACGTGACCGCGCATCGAATAGATCCAGGCTGGTCGGGCAACATCGTTCTTGAGTTTTACAACAGTGGTAAGTTACCGCTGGCGCTTCGCCCTAAAATGAAAATAGGGGCGCTTAGCTTCGAAGTGTTGTCAGCGCCAGCTGAAAAACCGTACAACGCAAGAGTGGACGCTAAATACAAAGGCCAAGCAGGCGCAGTTGCAAGCCGAATCTCGTCAGACGACGAGAGTAAATAAAAGAAACCGTCTTAAAAACACGTTTTTTTCGCAAAAGCGTAGTGCGTTTCCCGCTAATTACTGATAGAAAATATAAGAGCAATAACTAGCACTTATAATAAAGCTATTAGTAACGGGAAGCGCAATGCACACAAACTCTGAACCTTCTTCAGAAACTCTACAACGAAAGCCAACACGTAAAAACAGTATAATTCTATTTGCCTTTATCGCTTCAGTACTATGTGGCTTGGGATTGTGGGCCATTGATCAGCCCAGCGAGATCATTTTTACCGCAGCAATTACGCTATTTGTAGCTGTGCTCTGGGTGACTGAAGCGCTCCCCATTCCCGCTACCTCACTTTTACCCTTCGCGCTATTCCCGCTATTTGGTGTGTTGTCTCACAGCGAAGCTGCCTCTGCTCTCGGAAGCCACGTTATCATTCTATTAATGGCTGCTTTCATGCTTTCAAAAGGGTTGGAGCGTGCTAACTTACACAAGCGTTTCGCCATTTACATGTTGCGTATAACGGGCAGCGGCAGCCCGCTCAAACTGGTACTGGGCTTTATGTTAACAACCGCAGTACTCAGTATGTGGATTAGTAATACGGCAACAATCCTAATGATGTTGCCAATGGCTATCGCTATTATCAACGCAGTAGACAATCCGCGATTTGGCGTGGCGCTTATACTTGGTATCGCTTATTCGGCAAGCTTAGGTGGGGTAGGGACACCGATTGGGACGCCACCTAATATTATCTTTATGAGCGTGTATGAAGAAACCCAAGGTATTGAATACAGCTTTATCGACTGGATGAAAACAGGCGTACCAATTGTAATACTAGGCGTACCTATTATGGCCTTATGGTTAGCGCGCGGTATTAAACAAGTGGGGAACATCGATTTACCTGTCCCAGGCACATGGACAAAAGCCGAGAAGCGTGTTCTTGCTATTTTTGGCACTGTCGCTTTAGCTTGGATTTTCAGACCTTTTTGGACTGCTTGGATAGGCATAAGCACAATAAGTGACAGTACTATTGCCGTAGCGGGTGTTGCGGCTATGTTCTTTACAAACAGCGGAAACGATAATGGTGAAGTAGACGAAAAAGGAAACAACGACAAACTGCTTGATTGGAAAACCGCAAACGATATTCCGTGGGGCATGTTGTTATTGTTTGCTGGCGGTATTTGTATTGCCAAAGCATTTATGTCATCGGGCTTAAGTGTTCTTATGGGAACATGGCTAACGGGACTTTCTACGCTTCCTGTTCTTCTCTTGGTACTTGGAATTTGCTTGTTCGTTACCTTCTTGACGGAAATTACCTCCAACACAGCAACATCTACACTATTAATGCCAATTCTAGCAGCCGCGGGTATGGCTGTGGGCGTAGATCCTAAGTTGTTGATGATCCCCGCGGCAATTAGCGCAAGTTGCGCTTTTATGCTGCCAGTAGCTACAGCGCCTAACGCCATTGCATACTCAACGGAAAAGTTCGACATAAAAACTATGGCCAGAGAGGGGGTGGTGCTAAACGTGTTAGTTGCACTGGTAGTAACTGGGGTGTGTTACGTTACACTGGCCTAGCTTGAACGCGCTTTTGTGAAGGAGATACGCCAATCTCTCTTTTAAAAGCCTTTGAAAAAGAAGCTTCCGTTTCGTAACCATATTGGTTTGCAATGGTAATTAACGGCTTGTTGCTTTGGATTATTTCTGTGCAGGCACAACGCAGGCGCCATTGCGTTAGGTATTTAATTGGAGTTACGCCTGCACAGGCTTTGAACTTTGCTGCGTAGTTAGATTTAGACATATTCGCAATACTCGCCAGCATTTCTACGTTCCAATGTTGTTCAGGCGCGTTATGCAGCGCTTGAAGGCTATTTGCTATGGCCGGATGCAGTAGAGCCCCTAAGGTTGATGAGTACTTGCTCATTAAATGCTTCACAATCAAAAGGAATACAACCTCAGCGATTTTGTTTAGCAGAACCGACGAAGTGAAGGTTGAGTCCGACACTTCTAACGACGCGCTGATAAGTAACTGCAGACTTTCATGTAGCACTCTACTTTCTTTTGATGCTTTTTTAATTATCCAAAATTCTGGCAGTTCTTTTGTTATTACTCTCATTAAAGGGTGCTGATACTCGAAGTAACCGCAAAGTAGCACCGGGCCTTCAGCTCTTAGTTTCTCGCTAACAGGAATAGAGCTTGCGCTAACATTTTTGTAAGTGTGAGTTTTTGTAGGGCTTAAAAGGTGTGGGCTATCAACAGGCAGTAAAACCATGTCGCCTTTTTCTAACAGAACTGGGCCGTCGTCGTTACGGTGTAAGTAGCATTGACCGTGAGTTACGGCGTGAAAATTAATAAAGCCGGTGCCAGAAGTGTCAATTTGCCAGTTACCGCAATATTGTCCGTTGTGAAATACATTGGTGGTTATTTGAAGTTGGTCAAAAAGGCTTTCTAAATTTTTCATGGTGTTTTGGACAAGTATTTAAGCGTTTGGAGCATGTTTGTATAAGACCGAAGTACGTACCATATTCTTCGAACTTATACAGAGATAGTGTGAAAACACTCGAAACACCAATGTGGAGAAGAAATAGCATGAGAGCATTCTTAAAAGGTAGTTTATTTGCAGTTTCACTAATTGCTAGTGGGGCGGTATTCGCTGGCGTTGATACAGAGACCGACGAAAACGGAATTATTTTAGCCGGGCACGACGCTGTAGCTTATTTTACTGAAGGTAAGCCAGTGCTGGGTAAAGCGACTATAACGGCTGTCCACAACGACGCAATTTACCGATTTTCATCGCGGAAAAATAGAGACATGTTTGTAAGCAACCCAGACAAATACGTACCAGCGTACGGCGGCTTTTGTGCCTACGGAGCAACGTTTGGTAAGAAATTCGAAATAAACGGCAAAGCGTTTGAAATTGTTGATGGCGTACTTTACGTGAATAAAGACGAAAGTGTATACAAAGCATGGGCCAAGAACATTCCTACTCATATAGATGAGGCGAATGAAGAATGGCCAGAAATCAAAGATGTAAGTGCAGACGACTTGTAATAAGCTTCGTTTTAGATGGGTTTTGATTACCAAATAATCGTTTAGGCGGTTATTTGGTTTTTTTACATTGCAAAGTCGTTGAAATTGAGTAGACTTGTCGGCTCTTTCGGTCGGTGTGTAGCGCAGCCTGGTAGCGCACTGTCATGGGGTGTCAGGGGTCGGAGGTTCAAATCCTCTCACACCGACCAACTTCTCTCTCCCCATTCAATGGCTTATGCCATATATATCAGGCTCTACCCCATAAACGGGGGATCAGCATTCACCTTACACGATTGATAACAAAGCCTAGTTGGTTTTAATGCTCAAGATGTCGAAAAGCATCAATAGAGAACCCGCCATAAATAACCATACTCCACCGGTTGCAAATTTGCTGAAGGCTGGCAAGAAAAGGATACTTCCCCAAAAAAAGCACAAGCAGGCGGCTACACCCAATTTGTTATTTTGTACTTGTTTCATGATCGTCATTTTCACGTCTTCCTACTACTAAATAGAAGGTTGAAACTGAAGGCTTACTGAAATACGGTTCCAGCTATTAATTTGAAGAATAATAGACGTGAGTTCTATCAGCCCTTCTTTTCCGAAGGTGCTTTCTACACTGTTATACATTTCTTCAGTAATAGTGGAAGAGTGGATAAGCGTTAACGCTTCCGTCCACGCTAATGCTGTTCTCTCTTCAAAACTGAAGCAATCTAGCTCTCTCCATGCAGACAATACATCAAGCCTTGACTGATTTTCATCAGACTCTCTCGCTTCTTCGGCGTGCATGTGTTGGCAGAAGCCGCACTGATTAATTTGTGACGCACGAAGCTTAACTAAATGTATGAGTTTATGACTTAAAGTACTTTTGACTGAAGGCTTAACCAAGCCTGTGAGGTGTTCAAGAATATGGGGATATTCAGAATATAGCTCAGATTGTGTAACACGTTTTTTCATAGTGATCTCCTTTAAACTGCGGAGAACTATAAAGTCTAAGCAAAACGCTTAATTGTAAATTTGCGACAACTTTCGCTTTCTATACTGAAGGGGCGTTTCCAGCGCGAAATCACTAAACGAATGCGTAAAGTGCGCTTGGTCGAAGTAACCACATGCCAATGCGACGTGGCTCAGCGCTTCAGAATTTGAGGTTAATAACGATCGAGCATGGCGTATTTGAGCAAATTGATACAGTTTGTTTGGCGAGAAACCAAAGTTAGTGCGAAATTGGCGCTCCAGCGTTCTTCGGCTGACCCCGAACTGATCGGCAAGATGTTGTGGGGGCACCAGTAAATTCATCGACTGATAAAGCATGCGCTCCCATTTCTGAAAGGCTCCATCAGTATTTTCTGCTAGCTCAAACAACCAGTGCTGTATTGCTAAGCACTGCTGGCTAATAGTTTTTCCAATAAGATAGGCTTGCAGTCGTTGATAGGAATCACGCTGCTTAACCATAGCCAACGCGATGTCGATTTGTTGGTTTTTACTGTCATCAAAGGTTAAACCGAACAAGTATTTCAAGGCACCGGGCCTAAATCTTACACTTATTTGTCTGCAAGCCAGTTCCCACGGCATGGCGCAGACCTGAGTATGGTAAAAAAATTGTGCTTCACAGTTAGTTTGATCGAGATAAAAAGTCAAACTAGCACCTGCATCGGGATAAAATTTTTCGTTTAGCGTCGTAGCTGAGCCTTCTGGGTTATCAATCACCCATATGCATTGTACAAACCGTTTTATGGAAGCAGCAGGGGTCACGAAACCAATATCAATCTGCTTAAAGCTAGCGGCAGGAATAATTTCGTTGTTGGTTGAAGCGTCCATAAACGTTGGTTGCGAGTCTAGAGTTAAATCAGTGAAGCTTTATATTACCCCTGTCGCGTGACGTATCAATACAAAGTTTCACGTTTAGTTAGCGTAGCGACCTAAAAAGCTTGTTATAGATTTCACCACGGCTTCAGCACTTTCAATTTGCGGATAGTGCCCAATCTGATCGAGCTCAATTACGTCTGCATTAGGAATGAGTTGTTTGTACCGCGCCACCATATGCGCGCCAGAGATTGGATCAGCCATACCTGCGGTTAGTCGAAGAGGGGCATTGGCATTTTGCAGTGCACTTACCCAGCGCTTTCGGTATTGTTTACGCTGCTTCATATAGTCCAAAAGCAAGTGCATGTGTTGGTGACCATTATTTGCACTGATAAGTGTCCAAAAATCATCGATGTCTTGATCTGAAGGAGGTGTGTTTGGGCCAAATATGTTGTGCATACTTTTTCGAATTGCATTTTTGTTTAAAAAGCGAATGAGTAGACCACCAAATGGAGATAGCAGCAGCTTTTGAATGGGCAGAGCTCGATGTGTCTCAGGAAAAAGGCCACCATTAAGTAAGTGCAGCGATTCGATGCGAAAGGCAAGGTCGTTTTCCAGTTGCTTCGCCATCATTTCTTGCGCAACCGTATCACCGTAATCATGAGATAGAACATGGGCACTTGTGATACCTAAATGCCTTATTACCTCACTTATCGTGTCTGCTTGTTCTTTAATTAAGTATTTTTTTGGTGACTTATCGCTAAAACCAAACCCCGGCATATCGAGCGTCACGCATTGATACTTGTTTGTAAGTGCTGGCCATATTTTAGCCCAATCAAAACTTGCGGTGGGGTATCCGTGAATGAGTAATAGTACTGGTCCCGTGCCTTCTTTTTTATAAAAAACTTGCTGACCGTCGACGTTTAAAAAGTGGCCGGAACTTCGCCAATGTGAAAGTTGCATTTCTACATGCCTTGTTATGTTTTTGTATTTAGCTTGCCCAGCCTTTGATTTCACGTCTGTCGTGAGGGCGACATTTTAATAATGTCGCGCGCTGCACAGGGAATTTATAACGCAGGGTATAGGTTGTGGAAAATGAGAGGCACGCTAGGCTTCAACCGGAATACACACGGTTACTTTCGTACCCTCTCCTGGGGTTGATGTTAAGTCAATCTCACCGTTAAATTTTTGTCGTACTAAGTTGTATAAAATATTTAGGCCCAGACCTGTACCGCCTTTATCACGAGCCGTGGTGTAAAATGGCTCGAATACCTTCTTGTGAAGTGCCTCTGGTATACCTTTGCCATTGTCTTGTACGCTAATCACAATGCCTTTAGCATTTTTGCTGCAGCTCACACTTACTCTATTTACGTCGTTATTTACCGATGGACCAAAAGCGTGACGCTGAGCATTCGAGATTAAATTTGTTAGCAATTGGGCAATAATGCCGGGACAGGTGGTTATCACCAAATTGGGCGTAACGTCTATGCTTAGCTCAACTTGTTCTTTGCGAAGCATGGGTTTTAAAGGGTTACAGACTCTAGGGATATATTCGTCTAATGCAATTTCTTCTATTTCTAACGACGTTTGGTCAGCAGAAGTGCGCTTAAAGTCTTGTACTAAATTCGCTGCCCGCATCAGGCTTGTTTCAGCCAAGTTTAGCCCTTCAGAGCAAATAGCTTCAAAGTCTTTAAAACCCTGCTCGGTTAATTCATCGTTTTCGAAGTCTCGATAGATGCCTTTTAGTTCTTCTTTGCAGTTACTGACGGAGGTAAGTGCAATGCCTAACGGCGTATTAACTTCGTGAGCAATGCCTGCGACTAGATTTCCTAACGCCGCCATTTTTTCTGACTCGACGAGCTTTTCTTGTGCGGCCTCAAGTTCAGCCGTGCGGTCTATTACTTTTTGCTCAAGGGTTTGGTTGGCCTCAATTAGCCTCTGCTCGTAATCTGCGCGCTCATTTGCACTCACTGCACGCCCGTAAAGGTCTGCCAGTGATGCCGCAAATACAACTTCATCGGCATGCCATTCACGGGCTTTGCCTTGGTGTTCACAACAAATTATCCCAATCATTTTGCCGCGGTGGCGAATAGGGACATCAAGCATAGAGCTAATTCCAAGCGGCGTTAAATACACTTCTGCAAATTCAAATGTTGCAACATCTGTTAATGCGTCGTGGGCCGCAATGGTTCTCTCTGAATCTAGCGCCTCGAAATAGTGAGGAAAGTCTTTTCGGGTAAGTACTAAGCTTTCGTGGTCCAGGTCATTACCCTTATCAATGAGCAATGTGCACTGGACCAGTGTTTGCATTTCATCATACAACCAAATGCCAGCTCGAGTAATTTGCAAACCCTCACACACCGAGTTGATAATAAGTCTAGAAGCAACGTCTAATTCACCTTTATCAATATCTGCGCTTTGGCTAACGCGTAATAAGATTAATTCTAGCGTTTCTTTCATTCATCTTCGTCCGGTTCTGTGGCTCTGATTTCAAGGATCCTGTCGAAGTGCTCTATCATAATGTGGGTGATAAGCGGGTCGAATTGTTTCCCGGAATTCTCATGAAGATAGGCTTTTACTTCCTGAGGACTCCATGCCGGTTTATAGCAGCGCTTAGATAGCAATGCGTCGACAACGTCGACAATTGCCATAATACGACCCTCCACGGGAATGTCGTCTCCAGCTAAACCTTCAGGGTAACCTTGACCATCCCACCGCTCATGATGCGTTTTCGCAATGATGGCGCCCATTTTAGCAACGATGCGATCAGATCCCGCAAGTAGCTCGTAGCCTTTTTGTGCATGGGTCTTCATGATCTCCCATTCTTCTGGGTCGAGTTTGCCCGGCTTATGTAAAATAGTTTCAGGAATGCTAATTTTACCCACGTCATGAAGTGCGGCTGAATACCGTATGGTCTCAATAAACTCTCGGCTCATGTGAAGCTTTTCAGAGAGAAATTCGGTCATAAGAATGACCCTTCTCACATGGCCACCGGTCTCTTTACTCCGCATTTCGATTGCGTCGCTAAGCACCATAATGAGTTCTTTTTGGGTTTTTTGTATGTCTTCTTTTTGCGTGAGATTTTGGAATATTACCGCCACATTAGAGGCAAACATCTCTAAGGTCTTGCGCTGCAGAGCATCCAGTGGATGATCTAATTTAACATACAAGATGTTGTGGCTATCTTCTCCAGTAGGGTAGTAGCCGATGAATAAATCTTTAGACTGATAGTGACTTTTGCTTTCTAAGACTTGTTTGATTTCTTCTTCGATGGTTTCAGGAATTCGGCTAGAAATTCCAGGTTCGCATAATCCAACTAGGTCGCCGCTGGCGCCTAGCACCGTCATGGTCGTATCGCCATATAAGTCGGTGTGCTGAGTAGACAAGTAGAGTACAGAGTTGTTTAGGTTAAGCAGTGTAAGTGTCTGTTTCAACACTGCGGTGCCAAATTGGGCTAAAGACTGGCTTGCTAAAACGGAAGACGAGGATTTTAAAACGTCTTCCATACCGCGCTTACCTTGCTCAATAGTCTGAATATCCCGATACGACCTTATTGCTGTGTACACACAAGACTTAAGTTTAAGCGATGATAATTCAGTTTTGGCTTTGTAGTCGTTTATGTCGTAACGCCTGATTACCTCTTCTTCCGGCGCCTGACCAGGTTGACCTGTTCGCAGAATAAGGCGGGCGGTATGGTTATTGAGCTCGTTGCGAATGGCATCAACCAAATTCAAACCCGCATCGTCAGTTTCCATCACCACATCAACGAAAGCGAGAGCGATGTCTGGATTTTCTTTGAAAAGTGCTAGGCCTTCAGCGCCACTGTGAGCTGATAGAAATTCAACCCCGCGTTTTTCGAAATTAAATTTCCGCAGAGTGAGTTTAGTGACCTCATGAACGCCTTCTTCATCATCGATTATGGCTATTTTCCATGGAGCTTGGCGAGAGGTGGATTGTTCTGTTTTTGACTTCTTAAATAACGACATACATAGCGCTATAAACGTTTAGATACATTAAACGTAAGCCACAATTTTCAATCTCGCAAACTTACTCGACAAGTTTTGTTCTAAAGTTCAATGAGCATATTTTGATGACAGAAGTCTCTTTATCATCAGTTAGATGTGTTTTAGGCAAGTATTAAAAATATGCCATGTTTGTTAAATTGTGGAGCCCAGCAGATTCCAGTAAGAGAAAACTGCTGGGCCGCAATACCTTACAACAATAGCGTTTAGCTATCTTCGATAGGGGTATTTTCAGTAATCGGTACCGTATTTACGTCGGTATCTAAGCTTTCTACCGCATTTCGTACGCCTGCGGCGTAGTCTGGATGTACCTTTTCTAGCACGGCGTACCAACGCTCTTTTACGCTATCTGAGCACGGGCCCATTGCGGCAGCGTAGTTTTTATACAGCCGTTCTTTTTGATCATCAGAAAACATCTCATACAGTTTTCGCGGCTGCACGTAATCCACATCTGCTTCATCTTGATGATATCTATCAGCGTCTCCATCAATGCGAAGCGGAGGCTCTTTCACTGAAAAGTCAGCCACCGGACCTTCGTATTGATTGGGCTCATAGTAGGCGTCAGGGTTACCAAAATCATTGGTAAAGAAGCGCATCGCGCCGTCTTTGTGATAGTGGTTTACCTTGCTATTTTTCGGCGCGTTAGCGGGGAGTGCTTCATAGTGTGTGCCCAAACGATAGCGATGGGCATCAGCATAAGAAAATATGCGAGCCTGAAGCATTTTGTCAGGGCTAAAGCCAATACCAGGGACAACATTTGACGGACTGAATGCTGCGTTTTCTATCATTTGAAAGTAGTTTTCTGGATTTCTGTTCATTTCCAGTTCGCCAACTTCAATAAGCGGATAGTCATCGTGCGGCCACACCTTGGTTAGGTCGAACGGGTTATAGCTTTGCTGTCCTGCTTCCTCTTCTGGCATGGCCTGAATGTACATTGTCCATTTTGGGAAATTGCCTTCTTCAATGGCGTTATATAGCTCTTCTTGATATTTTTCCCGAGTGCTTCCAATGATTTTTTCAGACGTTTCATTGGTGTAGTTTTTAATGCCTTGTTGAGTTTTGAAATGGAACTTCACCCAATGACGCTTGCCTTCTTTATTCCACATGCTGAAAGTGTGGCTGCCATAGCCGTTCATGTGCATAGGTGACACCGGAATACCACGGTCCGACATTAAAATGGTAACTTGATGCACGCTTTCTGGCTGTGCAGCCCAAAAGTCGAACATGGCTTCTGGTGAGCGCAGGTTAGTTTTCGGATGACGTTTTTGCGTACGAATGAAGTCAGGGAACTTGTATCCATCGCGAATGAAGAAGATAGGAGTATTATTACCTACCATATCCCAGTTGCCTTGTTGTGTGTAAAACTTCAAGCTAAAGCCTCGCACGTCACGCTCGGTATCAGCTGCGCCTGATTCTCCTGCTACCGTAGACCACCGGCTTAATACTTCAGTTTGTTTACCCACTTCTGAGAATAAGTCAGCGCATGTGTAATCGGTAATGTCGTGCGTGACCGTAAATGTGCCCTGTGCACCCCAGCCTTTCGCGTGAACGACACGTTCTGGAATTCGTTCGCGGTTTTGATGCGCTAACTTTTCGATTAGTTGATAATCTTGTAAGAGGGCGGGGCCGCGCTCTCCTGCTGTTTTAGTGGTTTCGTTACTTACTACGGGGGCGCCTGCCGACGTGGTTAATTGCGGTTTCTTAGCCATTATAAAACTCCTTTCGTATGCTTCTTTCGAAAGCCAAACTTCCATAAACATCATGTGTGCCTGACTCATGACATGCTTTTGCTACGCACTGCTAAATGAAAGGGTTTACAAACTTCTATATATATCTATAAAAACAAACAATCTGAATTAAGTTTGCCGCCTATTGAAGAGCAAACTCGTCGTGTTTACTCTAACTTAACAAGTTCAATTACCGCGTTTAAGGAAGTGTATGAATTTTGCCGAGTTTGCAGCATCAAGAAAGAGTGTTAGAGGGTTCACTAAACAGCCTGTTACTAAGGAAACAGTAGACGCGATTATCAACGCAGCGAAGTGGGCGCCATCGTCCTATAACACGCAAACCTGGAAAATTCATGCAGTAACAGGCGACGTGCTTGATAAAATTCGTGAAGGCAACACCAAAAATACACTTGAAGGTAAACCGCACGTTCGAGACTTTCCATACAAAGAGGACTACGAGGGGATTCACCGTCAGCGTCAAATTGATGTAGCCATACAGCTGTTTGACGTAATGGGAATAACCCGAGAAGACAAGGAAAAGCGTATGGATTGGATGATGCGCGGCTTTAGGCAGTTTGATGCACCCGTTTCTTTGGTGCTTACCTATGACAAGTCTTTAGAGCCAGCAGGGATCACCCAGTTTGGTTTAGGGTCGCTGGCGTATGGCATTGTGCTAGCTGCATGGGACTTAGGGCTTGGTTGTGTTATCAATGGTCAGGGCATTATGCAGTCCGATGTAGTACACAAGCACGCTAACATCCCTGATGATGAGGCCATTATGATTTGCATAGCCTTGGGCTATCCAGACCCAGAGTTCGCTGCAAACGAGGTTCGCTCAACTCGCGCCGACAACGAAGAGTTTGTGACGTATCACGGGTTTTAGCGTTTTTCGATTTAGGCGGCTCGGTATTTTTTCAGCAAGCCAATACTGCATTAAGCCATCGGCATGAAAACGTCCGTTTGAAATATAATGAGCCTCTAAAACGGTGCCTTCACAGCGGAACATTTCCGAATTTTTAGTGTAAGTGGTTACTTTGTTGGATGATTACTTAAGAATCGTTCTATCTCGGGCACGGGGAGTGGCTTGCTCCAATAATAGCCTTGGCCCAAGTCACATCCCATTTTTATTAGCTTTTCTAAAGCGGGTTTACTTTCAATACCTTCAGCTACCGCTTTCATGCCAAGGCTGTCGGCAATGCTGATAATTGCTGCAACTAAAGGTGCGTCGTTTTCCCCAATGCCCAAGGTGTTGATAAAAATGCGGTCTATTTTGAGTTTGCGAGCGCTAAATGTCTGTAGATAATTTAAATTAGAGTAACCGGTACCAAAATCATCAATAGCAAAGTGCACGCCTAACGATTTAATGGCTTCAAGTTGTTCGCCAGTGGTGCCATTTTCATCCGCGAGTATGGTTTCAGTTAGCTCCAGCTCTAAAAATTGCGGTGCTAATTGTGAATTTTGCAAGGCCTGCTCAACGACAGCGGGGAGCGTACCATCTTTGAATTGTGCGAAGGATAAGTTTACGGCAACCGTAAGATTAGTATGACCGTTTTCATGCTGTTTAGCGCAAAATTCACAAGCCTGGTTTAACACCCACGCACCAAGAGGGATGATCAGGCCACTGCTTTCCGCTAAAGGTATGAACTTGTCGGGGAATATCATTGAGCCGTCTTTCTGAGGCCATCTCAAAAGCGCCTCTACTGCTTGAACCTCGTTAGAGGCAAGGTCTATCAACGGTTGGTAGTACACCTCGAATTCATTGGCCTGTACAGCCGGGCGCAAACGCTGAATAAGTGTGAATTTTTCATCGTTTTCTTCGTCAAAGCGCACGTCATAGTATTCGTATCTATTTCTGCCGTTGCGTTTCGCTTCGTACATGGCAATATCAGCTTTTCGGCACAGCTGTTTAAATTTAATTCCGTCATAAGGCGCTTGTGCTACACCAATTGAACCCGATACTACCACTTTGGTTTGCAGCACTTCGAATTCGTTCGAACACCACGTAATTAAGTTCTTACATAAGTCATCGATTTCAGATTTGTCTGATATTTCTGGCGCCAACACAATAAACTCATCGCCACCGAAGCGTATTAAACTTTGCTTTGTGGATAGGTGGTCGGTGATGGTTTGAGATATTTTTTGAAGAAACCGATCGCCCGCAGCATGGCCAAGAGCGTCATTCACGGGTTTAAAGTTGTCTAAGTCTATAAACAGCAGCGCGAGCTGAAGCCCTTTTTCTTCACTCTCACGTAGCTTTTCGTTGAAAAGTCGCTCGCCCAAAATCCTATTTGGCAAGTTTGTGAGCGGATCGTGATGTGCTAAGTGCTGGATATGTGCTCTATTTTGCTCAACTTTAGACACCTCTTGCTGCAGTGACTGCATAAGCCGACGAATATCCTGTATCAAAATAAAAACGCTGAAGCCCGTAATAACGTAAATAACCATGATGAAGAGCACGTGAGACCAGCTCAAAATAGGCGGGTTTGGTGTTACTACATCGTGCATAATCAACCACGTAAGCGTAATGCACTGAAGAAGCACTAAAGATAAAACGGTGCCAAATAGGGCAATTCCACCTAATAAAGCCGCAAATATGATGACGCCAGGATAGCCAATCATGGCGATATCAAATACGCCTGCACCTGTTGCGGATAGGGCAAACAGCATTGACGACATAGCGCCCAAAAGTAGGTAACTGCTGGTGGTAACGTAATACTTGTATGCGAGCGAGCCAGTGACGATTAATGAGAACAAGCCCAGTAAAAAGATATCAAAAGTTATGCCTCTCGCGACCAGAGATGAAGCGAAAAGCCCGAAGCCTGTTACCGCGCTTATTTGAATGACACGGCGCCTTCGGAGTGACGTTAGATCAGCAAGCTTTGCTGATGAGGAAAAAAAATCTTTAACCTGCATTCTTCCAAATCTTGAAGGAGGTTTATAGCAACCTTAAACCTAACTTGGAAAAAAGCAAGTGCAGAGACGCAACGTTATACGTTATTGGCAAAAGACGAGGAAAAACACAGCAGTGCTCGAAAACACTGCTGCCTGTAAAGTCAATAATTACCTTTCGTCTGATGGTGCGTAACGCTCCAACCAGTGTGCATATGGTGCAGGCATTACCCAAGATGGTTTTTCAACGCCTAGCTTTTTCGCTGCAAAGTAAGACCAGTGTGGGTTAGTAAGATGCATTCTACCTACCATAACAACGTCAAGTTGTTGGTTTTCAATGGTATCGTTGGCGAGCTCTGGTGTGTCTACTCCCCACGCTGTAGCAACCGGGATCCCGGCTTCATCACGTACCTTTTTCGCAATTGGAGCAAGGAAAGCCGGGCCCCAAGGAATATTCGCATCAGGCGTGTTAAAGCCAACGCTAACGCTAACGAAATCAGTACCAATTTCTTTGAACTGTTTTACAAGTTCGATAGACTCGCTCAACGTCTGTTCGTCATCACCATCGTATTCGATAACGCCAAAGCGTACGGTAAGCGGTAGGTTTTCAGGCCAAACCGCACGCACTGCGCTCAGTGTTTCAAGTAAGAATCGGCCACGGCCTTGCGCATCACCGCCGTATTCGTCGGTACGCTTATTGGCGTGCTTCGAGAAAAAGCTTTGAGCCAAATAACCGTGGGCAAAATGCAGTTCAAGCCACTCGAATCCAGCTTCAAGCGCGCGCTGGGCACCTTTCACAAAGTCACTCTTAACGCGCTCAATATCGGCTTTGGTCATTTCTGTAGGCGTAACAGGTAAGTGTGCCCCAAAGGCTTCTGCCGAAGGTCCAATAGGCTGCCACCCTTTTTCTTCACTTGGCTGAATGTGGTCATCGCCTTCCCAAGGGCGGTTAGCACTCGCTTTGCGCCCGGCATGTGCAATTTGAATTCCAGCAACAGCGCCTTGGCTTTTTATACGATCAGCAACATTTTTTAAGCCACTAACGTGTTCATCTTTCCAAATACCTAAGCAATTTGGCGTGATGCGTCCTTCTGGCGAGACGGCGGTTGCCTCAACGATAACCAATCCAGCACCGCCTCGGGCAAATGACTGGTAGTTTGCTTCATGCCACTGATTTGTAAACCCATCTTCTGCAGAGTATTGGCACATAGGAGGCACAGCAATACGATTGCGAAGCGTCACGTCTTTTAACGAAAATTGTTCAAATAATGCAGTCATATTTCTCTCTTTTTAAATAAACACAAAAGCACTCAGCGAAGGCTGAGTGCTTTAAAATCTAGGGGTTATGCCGCAAGAGTTAGAATTTCACGGGCTTTAGCAAGATCGATGTCACCATGCTCGCCAAGCGCTGTTAAGCCGTTGCGTTCAAGGTTCTCGATTAGCCCATCAATGGCAGACTTTTCAATGTTGTGGTCTGACAGGCGAGTTTTAACCTGCATAGTTTCAAAAAAGTCCTGAACCGCTTTTATGGTTAAGTCAATGGCCTTTTCTTTGTCATCTTCCTGAATGCCAAACACGCGCTCACCTAGCTGCAGAATTTTTTCCTGCTTTTTGTCACGCTGCACGAACATTAACGACGGTAGAACAATTGCTAAGGTCACGGCGTGATCTAAACCGTGTAACGCAGTAAGTTCGTGACCTATCATATGTGTGCCCCAGTCTTGCGGTACACCTTTGCCGATTAATCCGTTAAGCGCCATTGTTGCTGACCACATTACGTTTGCACGCACATCGTAATCTTCAGGCGTCGCTAACGCTTTAGGACCTTCTTGAACTAAGGTTTGTAAGATTCCTTCTGCAAAGCGGTCTTGAAGCGGTGCGTTTACAGGGTAGGTAAGGTATTGCTCAATCACGTGAACAAAAGCATCAACCACGCCGTTTGATACTTGACGTGGTGGAAGTGAATAGGTGAACTCAGGATCAAGTACGGCAAAAACAGGCTGAACTGTTTCAGAAGAAAACGCGCGTTTTTGCGACGTTTCTTTTCTGTTTACTACCGAGTTACCGTTACTCTCAGACCCTGTCGCAGGTAAAGTAAGTACTGCGCCAATAGGTAATGGATTTTTAAATGCTGCACCTTTAACAAGTATGTCCCACGGATCGCCTGCAAAGTTAACGGCAGCAGCTACGAATTTCGCGCCATCAATAACACTTCCACCGCCAACCGCAAGAATGAAGTTCACGTCATTTTCACGGGCGACATTCACAGCTTTCATCAGTGTTTCAAATTCTGGGTTTGGTTCAACACCCTGAAACTCAATGACTTCAGCACCTGCTAGTGCAGTCGTTACTTTATCGTAAATACCATTTTTCTTAATTGAGCCGCCACCGTAGAGGAAGAGGACTTTTGCTTGTTTCGGCAAACGTGAAGACACTTCACTTAGTTGCCCTTTGCCGAACAAAATTTCGGTTTGATTCTTAAACGTAAAATTAAGCATAGTGTTGCCTGTCCTTAATTAGATTGTGAATTTAACTGTTGTAAAAGCTTTTCAGCTAACAGTTCATCAGAAAACGGGTTTTGGCCTGTAATAAGCTCACGGTCTACTACTACATTGGGCGCCCACATTTCTTTGAATTCCATCTTGCCACCCGCTTGCGCCATGGCGTCTGCTGGGTAGTACAATAACGTTGCGTCGTTTAACGTGCTTTCAAAATAGGCCTCTTCCGGTGTGGAGAAGATTGTCATTTTGTAGCCATCATAAATCCAACTCTCAGATGAGGCTTGCTCACCGGATTTCAATGCCAGTTCAAATGCCTGCGGGTTAGATTGCCCAGAAAGTAAGGCGATTGGGCCATGGCAGATAGCGGCAGTAGGTTTTCCTTCATTGTGAAAGTGAGACAAAATTTCACCCACTTGAGGATTGTTTGCCAGGTCGATAAGCGGTGCATGACCGCCTGGAATGAATACGCCTTCAAACTCTTCCAGCCCTTGTCCAATCACTTCGCTCAATGACAGCGTGTCATCAATGCCTTCTATTGACGCTACAAATGTTTGAATGTCTCGCATTTGCGATTCGCCGCCATCAAAGTATTGCGGTATTACTGACTTTTTATCTACAGAAGGCGCATTGCCTTTTGGCGTGGCCAATACCAGTTTGTAGCCTGCTTCTACCAATGCTTTTGCCGGCACACCAAACTCGTTAAGGTAATAGCCTGTAGGCTCTGTTTTTCCATCTGCAAGTTGCATTACATTTTCACTTGAAAGTAGTACAAGTATTTCGCCTTTACTGGCATTCGCAGCTTTAACGTCTGCCGCATAGGCCGACTGCGATAAACCCGCAATAATGGCGAGCGATAAAATTGATGATGCTGATTTCATGTGCAGCTCCTGTCGCATTAGAAAGTGCGTGTATCTTAGAGAGGTTGGCTTACATCGAGAAGTCAGATAAATTGTGACGAGTCATCAAAAATCTGATGGGTAGGGATTATGTCTTACTTAACACAGTTAAAAACCTTTGTAGAAGTTTATCGAAGCGGCAACATTACACGTGCTGCAGCTCGCCTTCATATGTCTCAGCCAGCGGTCACTTCTCACATACAAGCCATGGAGAATATTGTCGGTAAAGAGTTGTTCATAAGAAAAGCGAGAGGCGTTGAGCCAACGGCTATCGCTGATGACTTGGCGCTGCAGGTCGCCAGTCACATTGATACGTTAGAGCAGAAAGTGGCTTCTATTCGCAGTCGTGCTTCCACCGATCACGGCACGTTACACCTAGCAGGCCCTGCGGAGTACCTCAGTCTGGTGGCAGGTCCGGCACTCGCTAACTTGCTTCAGGCCGATAAAGTGAATTTAGTGATCCATACCGGCAACAAAAGTAATATTTATCATTTGTTGGAGAACGATGTAGCGGAACTTGCCATTACCGCCTCTGAGCCAACTGACGCGATGTATGAATATCAGAAGTTAGATAAAGAGCGCTTAATCTTAGTGATGAACCGTGTGCAGGGAAAGTTGCTGGGAGAAAGAGAAATATCGGCAGCGCTACTCAACCAACATAAAGTAGTGACGTATGATGAACAGTTACCGCTTGTTCGGCGATACTTTTCGGAGGTATTTAATGCCGCGTGTGAGTCGCCTGTCGCGGCTGTTTGCCCCGATATAAGAGCAATAAGTAGTATTATCAAAGCGGGAATTGGTTATTCCGTTTTGCCTGACTACTTATGTAAAGAAGGTATTGCAAAAGGCGAATTGGTCGCGCTGGGCAAGCCAGGCCCAGAAAATGATGTTTATTTAGTGTGGAAAAAAGGAGCGCTTCGTCATCCTAGGGTCGACTTCGCCAAAGATGTCATAATGGCTTTTGCAAACATTAACTATCTTTCGACACTTCCTGATTGAAGCTAGACGCCTAAAAAGGGCGACGCATTTAGACAAGGCGTCGCCAATTGTTCCTAGTTTACATAACCAAGGCTTGTTGATCTTTGCTGAATATTAAACAACAGCAGGCCCTAAAATGTACCGACAACTTTTACCGTGCCATCAACTTTACCTTCATCCACAAAACCTATGGTATTGGGGTTGGTTGCGACAAGATTTAACATCTCATCCTCAGTTGCTATCATTTCAGGGGGGGTGCCTCTGCCAGTAAACACAAGCTTCGACCAGAATGCGGAGTATTGTGATTCAGATTTTCCAAGCACATTATTATTAAAAGCGTCTCTGATATTATTACCTTGTTCGAAGGTAAGGGGAATTGCGCGACTTCCATCGGGAAATGCTTTTACTTTCCCCAAATATATTTTCTTGACGGTATCGATATCGATCCCAGAATTGTTATTGGCATTTATTATCACGGCTGTACCGGCATAAATCGGCGCAGACATTAAAAAGCACAGGGCTGCAATTATCTTCATTGATATTACCTTCGTTCTTAACTCGCTAACATCGAGGCAAGCATGCTAGTGGTTTGTACCCAAGGGCGACGCGCCCTCACGAAAGTATAACCGAGATTTACAATTTGTCGCATTTCGACAAAAGGTGAAATTTGAAGGATCCTAAAACATACAAAGAGAAATTATGGCAAAACCTAATGCAAAAGGGCCGGTCAGAACCGTGCAAATTTATTGCTCCAAGTGCAAGTTCCAGCTATTTAAATATCGAAAAGGCGGCAAAGGCGCGTTGGTTAAATGCTTTAAAGAGAGAATAGTTGAGGACTTTACTCATGAAGAAGGAGTTTGCCCTTCTTGTCACGGACAGTTTGCAAGGAATGCCTTAATTCGAGGTGCACCTGCACTGAAAATTGTTGGCACAAAGGTGACCATGAAGTAGCACAGACTGCTAATCGGTTGTTAATTGGACAACTTTTTTTAAATATAAACGTTTGGATAATTTGCTCTTACGTAATTTTTGCCTAAATTAATATAAAGGGATTGCAGCCTCAAGCCGTTGTGCTGTTTGGTAAAAAATTAAAGGCCGAGGTTAGAAAGCGCAACGGAATGGCTTTGTATTAAACGTCTACACATCGAGATGATAAATGTCCATTCAAAGAAAGTTTCTATTTTCTATTTCTGCTGTTATCGCTTTGTTCGCTTTAATTGTTGCCGTGGCAACGGTTATCACCACTTCCTCAAATGTTTCAACCCTTGTTCAAGAGCAAAAGAAGAACACCGCCGATCGTTTAGTGAATATTCTTACTGTGACTGACTCTATCATGCTTGAACGCGTCAAAAGCAGTATGGCGTTGCTTAAACAGCGAGGTAAGGCAATCGGTGAACCCAATCAAACCGATATTGTTACCGTTAAAAATACGCAGGCTCGGCAGCTAAGGTTGGGCAATGCGGAACAAGCTAACACATTCGATTTGGTCGATAACCTTACAAGCGTAATGGGAGGCACCGCCACGCTTTTTAGTAAAACAGGAGACGACTATATTCGCGTGAGTACCAATGTCATTAAAAATGGCGAGAGGGCAATTGGCACTAAGTTGGCCCCTGATGGCAAGGCGATTAAAAAGATTAATCAGCAGGAAGCGTATTACGGTGCGGTTGATATTTTGGGTAGCCCTTATTTGACAGGTTACGAGCCAATGTTTAACAGCAGTGGTGATGTTGTGGGCATTTGGTATGTGGGGTACTCAGCCGACCTTAACGTCTTAGAGCAAGCCATTAAGCAAAGTCACGTGCTAAAAGAAGGCTTTGTTGCCCTTCGTGATGCAAAAGGTAACATTCGCATGCATTCCGCACATGTGAATGACCGACAGGTCGCCGACGCCCTTCAACCTAATGATGACTGGGTTGTAGAAGTGGTACCGTTTTCGCCTTGGGGTTACGATATTATATTAGTGGCGTCGACGTCAGAAAAATCGGCAATGGTTCGAAGCTCTGTGTTGGTTGTTGTACTTAAAATCGTATTGGCGAGCGTGGGAATTTTGATCACCATTTGGTTGCTCGTTAAGTATATTGTTGGCAAGCCACTTGAAGAATTCATTGGGGTAGTAAACAACTTGTCTTCTGGTGAGGGAGATTTAACGTTCCGTTTTCAGGCATCAAGAAGCGACGAGTTTGGTACCATGGCAAGAGCGTTTAATGGACTTCTTAGCCAGTTACAAGACACGTTGCAGAGTGTGGACGAAGCCACCGACCACATGCTAGCAAAGTCAGAAAGGTTAAATGCAACAGCGTTGCAATCCAAAGATACCGTTTCACAACTTAGCCGAGAAACCGAGTCAATTAATAACGCCATTTCGTTAATGCAGCAGAATGCACAAACGGTGTCGTCAACCATTCGCAGTTCAAGTGAAGCGGCACACGCTGCCGATCAAGATACGCGAAACAGCGTAAGCGTTTTGGCGCAAACCATTAAAGACATCCAGTCTCAGGCAAGCGATGTGGACGCGTCAGTACAGGTTATCACTGAGTTGGCTCAGGCAAGTGAAGAAATTAGCGGTGTAATGGAAGTTATCAGGAATATCGCGGAACAAACGAATCTACTTGCGCTTAATGCAGCTATTGAAGCGGCTCGCGCTGGTGAGCAGGGACGTGGCTTTGCCGTTGTCGCTGACGAAGTCCGCTCGCTAGCAAGCAGAACGCAGTCTTCCACGGAAGAAATTCGCAATATGATTGAACGCCTTCAGCAAGGTAGCCGCGTGGCTTCTGAGAAAATGCAGCAAAACAAAGAAACCGCCTATAAAACCGTGGACACCACAAAACATGCTGGCGATTCGTTAAAGCAGGCGCTTGACGCTGTTGCACGCATCACAACGTTAAACCAAGACGCTGCCACAATGGCTGAAGGACAAACAGAAGTTGCTAACGATGTGAATAAAGGGGTAAGCAGTATTCAACAGGTGGGCAATGCCAATACTACCTATGCAAAAGAAGTGGTAGATAACTGTGAAGCCTTAGTTCAGCAAGTTAAGCAAATGCAAATGCAGTTGCGACGATACCATTTCTAGAGTTGCTGGCTTATTCAATCGATCTGGCTGTCAGCAGGC
Organism: Alteromonas sp. DY56-G5; assembly: GCF_041414725.1. Classification (NCBI taxonomy): domain Bacteria; kingdom Pseudomonadati; phylum Pseudomonadota; class Gammaproteobacteria; order Alteromonadales; family Alteromonadaceae; genus Alteromonas; species Alteromonas sp. DY56-G5. The sequence goes on from NZ_JANHZQ010000020.1 coordinate 41,148, forward strand.
AGCGAAGCAGAAACAAGATAATTCGCCAGAGTCAATGTACGCTGAAATGCACAATTCTTGCGGTTGACATGAATAGTAACAATTTGAACCAATGCCAAAAGGGCTTTAGATTGCTAAGGCCCTTTTTGATATTTATTCTTACCCATGGATGAATATAGGGATTTTCCCATAACATGGATAAACCATAATGAAACAACTATCTACACTAGCTGGTGTGGTTGCGAGTGTTTTTGCATTCACATCGCTATCGACAACGGCAGTAGTGGCGCAAGAAGCGCAAACTGCATCTGCAGTCGTATCACCCGCGAAAAAGACACTTGCTGATGTTGAATACCGCTTACCGTCAACAATCGCTCCCACATTTCAACACATTCACTTAAATATCGACCCTGACAACCCTACATATTCTGGAAAAACGAATATTGACGTAACGGTTAAAACCCCAACTAAGAAAGTGGGCTTTTATCAGCAAGATTTGACCGTGACGTCTGCGCGTTTAGTGTCTGGAAGCAGCAGCTTTCCTCTAAATGTTACGATTGGAGAATACGACATCAATTGGGGCGAATCGCAAGATGAGATTGCGCCTGGAAAGTATACATTAGAGATTACGTTTGAAGGGAAAGTGAACACGTCTTCAGATGGCATGTATCTGTCACGTTTTGAAGAGACCAACTATATATTTACCCAGTTTGAAGATATGCATGCGCGAAAAGCGTTTCCAAGTTTTGATGAGCCAAACTTCAAAATTCCTTATCAAATGACCATCAGTTCTCCTGAACATCAGGAAATTGTGGGTAATACACCTGTTGAAAAGGTGACAGTGGAAAACGGGATCAAAACCGTAGTGTTTGAAAAAACTAAGCCCATGCCGACATATCTTATCGCCTATACCGTAGGGCCTTTTGATAGTGCTGAAATTTCTGGGCTGTCGGTGCCAGGAAAAATATACGTTCCAAAAGGGTATGCCGATAAAACCAAATTTGTTATCAAACACATCCCAGAAATCCTAGCCTCGCTAGAAGATTTTTTCGGTATCAAGTACCCCTATAAAAAAATGGATTTTGTTGCCGTACCAAACTTTACCCACGGTGCAATGGAAAACGTAGGTTTAATTACCTATCGCGATAGTTTGTTACTGCTAGAAGATAACCCAAGCGTCACAGAGCGTTCACGACCGCTAAATGTTATCGCGCATGAACTTGCTCACCAATGGTTTGGCAACTTGGTAACAATGGCGTGGTGGGATGACCTATGGCTGAACGAAGCGTTTGCGTCTTGGGCTGCAAGCCATACCATGAAAACCTTGTATCCAGAGTTGAACTACGCCGATCGCATAGTACAAGAGGGAGCATTTGGTGCAGATGCTAGTCCCACGGTGAAACCTGTTAAAAAGGTAGTGAAAAGTCAGCCAGATGTGATGGATGGGTTGGGCTTGAACTACTCAAAAGGTGAATCAATTTTACAAATGATTGAATCGCTAATTGGTACAGAAAAGTTTCGTGAAGGCGTTCAAAACTACATGAATTCCCATGCTTGGGGTAATACCGTAGCAGACGATTTGTGGCGCGCTCTAGATGAAGTGTCCGATTTCAACTTAAGCGCCATGATGAAAGCCTACTTGGAACAGCCGGGCTACCCACTTATTCATATTTCAAAAGATGGCAAATTAACCCAGTCCCGTTTTCACCTTGCTGGCGCTACCGTGGAAGATAAGACATGGGCAGTTCCATTAAAGCTGACTTATCAATCAAACGGAAAAATACTAAACGAAGTGGTTTTTATTGATAAAGAAACCACAGTTTTACCTCAGCTTGCTGAAGCAGACTGGGTGTACCCTAATGACAATGCAACAGGTTACTTCCGTTGGTCAATTGAACCAGCTCAGTTAAACGCACTGCTAAATAATATTGATGCGCTAAATAAGCGTGAAAAGAAAAATGTGCTATACAACTACCAGGCGCTGTTAAACGCAGATCAAGTAGGTGTAGACAGCGTGATGAAGGTGCTTAATAGCTTGGCAAAAGATGATGACCCTGCGGTCATTCGTGCGGCTGTTGGCGTGTTAGCTGAGTTTAGTTATTTAGTAAATGAAGACAATAAAGCCGCATATGCAAAGCTTCTAAATCAAAATTATATGCCTTTGTTAAACAAGCTTACCTTGTCTCAAAGTGAGCAGGATAACGCAGATGTCATTCGCCTGCGTAACCAGCTATACAGCTTACTGGGTACTCATTCGAACAATGAGCAACTTGTTGAACAAAGCGTTAAGATAGCGAAACAGTACCTTGCAGATACTAGCAGTGTTCCTTCCGGTATTGCCGGTACAGCAATTGAAATTGCTACGCGAAATAGTGAACAAGGCGAGCAGGGCACATGGTTTAATACAATTGTAGAGGCATTTAAAAAAGCACAGTTGCCAAATGTGAAAAGCACGCTGGTGTATTCGATGTACTTTGAAGACAAAGCGACCGTCTTTAAAATGTTAGATTTAGCGCTTACCGATGATATTACGCCTGCAAATACCATGTATATGGTGGTGAGAGTAGCACGTAACTTAGACGATCATACGCTATTGTATGAGTGGCTTAGTAAGAATAAAGACGCGCTACTAGCAAAAATGCCTGATTACCATGTAAGCAGAATGCCGGAATTTGTTTCAACAACCTGTTCGGCTGAAAACTTAGAAATGGCCAATGCGTTCTACGCGCCAATTAGCGAGACCTATCAAGGAATGGCACGCGGTGTCGAAATTATGCAGGACGAGTCTCAACAGTGTATGCGGCTGAAATCTGCATTTCAGGCAGACTTTAACGCCTTCTTAAACGAGCAGTTATAGGCAACAACGAAAAGGCGTTTACCCAGCGCTTTTTGTCCTAAAGTTATGATTGAAAGAGCGTCCACTAGGCGCTCTTTTTTTTGTGCATAAAACTGTAACATGCACCACGGCGAGTCACTAAAATATTTCAAAGCTGAAACATTTACGCATTGTGACAAATCAACTTTCCCTGTACCAAAGTTCAGCAGAGTTAATCAACAAGTAAGTTTATTTTAAACGTCTAAGTTTCTGATTTTTAACGTTTGTGACGTTTATATTATTATTTTTATTAAGTGCTTGCTGTATATACGTATGTATAAGAATTTATACCTTCCTTATACAAAAAAGCGGAAAGCAAAATGATTCATGAGGGTAACACACAAAAGTATAAGCTGAGGAAATCAGCTAAAGTAGTCAACGCGTTGTTGGCGGGCGCATTGTCGTTAGGCGTTGTTTCTATTAATGCCTCTGCAGATACAGTATGGCAAGAGGACTTCGAAGCAAATGAACTGCAAGGCAAGGGCGCAACTGGCTCAGACCCAGCGGGAGCAATTGTTGATCTTGAAGGTGTTGATCGTTGGTCAGTAGACGTGTCAGCGAGTGAGCTAAGTGCCACTTCAGACTGGTTCCGTGTTGAAAGCGGCGCAATGCAAGCACGTGATACTGACGGTGAAGTAGTCTGGTTGAGCGAGTCTATCGATATATCTGGTGCCGGTGATATCACCATAAATGCCGTGCTTTCTCAAAGTGGAAATTTTGAGTCGACAGACTACATCGATGTATTTTACTCATTAGATGGTGGCGCATTCGAGCTTATTACGCTTTCAGAAGGGGCAACGAATACGGTACAGGAAGACTTTGGTTCTGCAACACTGACCGAAACGATAGGTAGCGGAAGCACTTTAGAACTGAAAGTAGCGATGGCTAACAACTCGGGTACCGAATATCTCAATTTAGACAGTATTTCAGTAAGTGGAAATGGAACTACCGATGGTGGGGATACTGGCGGTAACCCTGACGACGGCGGTGAACCTTCAAATGAACTTCTTTTCTTAAGTGGTACTTGTTTTAACTGCCCTGATTTGGAAGCAGTTAACCTAGCCAGCGACTTTGTTGCATCTGACTATTACGCAGCTCTCGACACAGCTATTGCAAACGGTGAAAGTGCGCAAACGTTAAAAGACACGGCGCATAACATCATTGAAAATGGTCATCGTACGCTTTCTTACTCAGAAGTGTGGACAGCACTCACTTACACTGATGAAGATCCTGCTAACACCGATAACGTTATCTTGTTCTACAAAGGCATATCACAAGGCAAGTTTACCAACGGTAGCGGTAGTCAAAGCACCAACCCAGACAATTGGAATCGCGAACATGTTTGGGCTAAGAGCCATGGTTTTCCTAGCTCAAGCCTAACGGCATACAGCGATATTCTGCACCTGCGTCCTACCGATATTTCTGTAAATAGCTCGCGCGGCAACTTAGATTTTGATTTTAGTGATAGCGCGCTTTCTGAAGCTCCGTTAAACCGAGTTGATGGTGACTCTTTTGAGCCTCGTGACGCAGTAAAAGGTGATGTAGCACGCTCAATGCTATACATGGACGTGCGTTACGATGGCAATACAGCTGGTGATACCGAAGACGACTTAGTGTTAGTAAATCGCCTTACCTCTACTAGTGAAGCCGCGTTTGGTAAGCTTTGCGTATTGCTTCAATGGCATGAAAGTGATCCAGTGGATGATTTCGAACGTCGTCGTAACGAGCGCGTTTATGAATTCCAAGGAAACCGAAATCCGTTTATAGACAAACCTGAACTTGCTTCACTTATCTTCAACGAGAGTTGTGATGGTACAGGTGGTGATACTGGCGGTGACACGGGTGGCGATACTGGCGGTGACACGGGTGGTGATACCGGCGGCGACACAGGTGGTGATACCGGCGGTGACACAACACCTTCTACCAGCAGTATTTACATTTCAGAATACATCGAAGGTGGCGGTTTCAATAAAGGTATAGAGCTTTTCAATAGCTCGACACAACCGGTAAGTCTAGCGGGTTATGAGTTAGTTTTACTCTCCAATGGTGAGACCGCAGATGCTGACCGTAAAGTGTTAGCACTTGAAGGCACAATCCCAGCAGGTGGCGTAGCAACATTCGCTCACGGAAGTGCAGATGCACTGTTAACTGCCGGCTCAACGATTAGCAGCTTCGTGATTAATTTCAATGGCGATGACTACATTGAGCTCGTCGCTAACGGTCAGGTTGTTGATGCTCTAGGTACGTACGGCGTTAAAACTAACTGGGGTAAAGACGTTACTTTGGTACGCAAGAGTTCAGTAACGGCAGGCAACCCTAACCGCAACCCAGCGTTTACCCTTGAAGAATGGGATAGCCTACCAAAAGATACGCTTAACAATTTTGGTTCGCACAATGGATCTGTTAGCGAGCCTACGGATCCAACTGACCCGACCGACCCAACTGATCCTACAGACCCAACTGACCCAGTTGGTGAAGTAGTCTTAATTAGCGCTATCCAAGGCGAAGGCGATACCTCGCCACTTACAGGCAATGACGTTGTTGTTGAGGCAGTAGTGACTAAAGTTGTGCCGGAAATGAACGGATTCTTTATTCAAGAAGAAGCCGCCGACTCTGATGGTAATGCTGCGACGTCTGAAGGTGTATTTGCCTATTCGACAACCTTCACTGAATACCCATCTGTTGGTGATGCTGTGCGTGTTAGCGGTGCAGTGGCAGAATACAATGGCATTACAGAAATTGTACTAAGCGCCAATGCTGAAACGCTAGGTGCAGGTGCTGAGATACTAACGACAAGCATTGAAATGCCATTTGACGAGAGCGTTAACCTAGAGTCACTTGAAGGTATGCAGGTTCAATTCCAGCAAACTTTGAACGTAACAGACGTTTACAATCTTGGTCGATATGGGCAATTCAACGTGTCATCAGGCCGCCTGATGATCCCTACAAACCAATATGCCGCGGGTTCAAGTGAAGCTATTGCCTTGGCTGAAGCGAATGCACGCAACACATTGTTGGTTGATGATGGCTCAAGCGCACAAAATGCTGACGATATTCCTTTCCCAGTTGGAGGTTTATCTCATGCGAATCCTCTGCGTTTAGGCGACAGTGTAGAAGGCCTGGAAGGTGTAATGCACTACGCATTTGGTGCTTACAACTTAATTCCAGTTGGCGCTCTTCAAACTGTACGCACAAACCCAAGAACAGATGTGCCTCAGTTAGACGTACAAGGCGATGTCAAAGTGGCTAGCTTTAACGTGCTTAACTACTTTAATGGTCCGAACTTCCCTACCTCTCGTGGTGCAGACTCAGAAGATGAATTTGCCCGCCAGCAAGCGAAGACAGTAGCAGCCATCGTTGCGATGGACGCAGATGTACTTGGCTTAGTAGAAATCGAAAACGATGGATACGGGAGTGATTCTGCCATTGCTTCTCTAGTAAATAGCGTAAATGCTGAACTTGGTAGTGACGTGTATAGCTATGTAGCACTTGAATCATTACTTGGTGGTGATGAAATTGCGGTAGGTATTATTTATAAGCCTGCAACGGTTACACCACAAGGCGCAGCGGTTACTTCCTCTGAAGCTCCTTTTGACTACGGTAACCGCCAGCCGCTGTTACAAACCTTTAGCGTAAATAGTAACAGCGAAGCGTTTACGCTCGCGGTAAATCATTTCAAATCAAAAGGAAGCTGTGGCAGTGCAACAGGTAATGATGCTGATTTGGGTGATGGACAAGGCTGCTGGAACGAGCTACGTACCCAAGCTGCGCTAGGGCTGACAGCGCTTGTGCAAAACAGTGAAGGTTTGTCTGACCGAGTAATCGTAATGGGTGACCTAAATGCTTATGCGAAAGAAGATCCAATTCTTGCTCTCGAAGACGCTGGTTTCAGCAACTTGGTGAACCTCTTCCACGGCGAAAGTGCTTATTCTTATAGCTTTGGCGGCGAAATGGGCTACTTAGATCACGCGCTATCAAGCTCAACTTTGACTGAGTATGTGGCAGACGCAACGGTTTGGCATATCAATGCCGATGAGCCTCGTGTCTTCGACTACAACGTTGAATATAAGTCAGAAACACAGCTTTCTAGCTATTACGGGGCTGATGCTTATCGTTCGTCAGATCACGATCCAGTAATTGTTGTGCTGGATTTCCCTGAAACGAGTGAGCCGGAGCCAGTAATTGGTGATTTTGATGGCGATAGTGACATAGACAACACCGATATTGTGGCGTTCTACACCTTGCTTCTGCAACGTCAAGCGACGGTTGAAGAGCACGACTTTAACAATGACGGCAGATTAAATATCTACGATTTATACGCGTTAATGTCTATGTGTACACGTACCGCATGTGCAGTTCAGTAGTTGGAAAGAAAATGAAAAAAATTATTTTAATGGTATTGGCAATTGCTACTTTTAATGCAAATGCCGCAATAATTGAAATCTCTACGGATAAATCAATTTATCAAGTAGGAGAAACTATCACGGCGACGGTAAGCTTTTCTAATGAAGATGCTTTTTTAGGTATCGTACCGTTTCCTCAACCGTTTGATGTATATAACACGACAATTGGTTTTAACGATTCGCTCTTGAGTTTTATTGGCGCTTCTACGTTAAATCCTTTTGGCTCAGTTAGCAGCTTGGGGAACCCAGTGTTAGAGATGTTTCTACCTCCTTTTCTACCGGGGGGAATTTTAGAGATAGGTTCACTAGCTTACTTGGAACAAATTGATTTGTTCTATCAACTGCAGACACCAGTGATTGGTTTATACACCGTGCAATTTATCGCACAGTCTGTTGGTGACATTACAATTGATGGGTTGTCAGGTTCTTACATTTTTCAAGGCACTCAAGGGGGGCAGCTGACGCCTATACAGGTGAGTAGCGCAAGTTTCAGTATTGCAGAAGTACCTGCACCAGGTACCTTCGCGCTATCGCTTCTGGCTTTAGGTGGTATGTTTTTCGCCCGCAAACGTGTGAAGTCATAAACCTTAATGGCTAAAAGTTTAAGCCCAGCCGCGTGCTGGGCTTTTTTATTTCTATTGCTATTTACATACGGCTTTAAATAAACCACACTGAATAAAAATACAATAAGTGCGCACCATGTTAGAAACCATTTCTTTTTCTCAACGCCAACGACTGGCGTATATCGACTTCTGCCTTTTGTTTAAAGGGGCTATCCATCGCCAAGACTTAATAAATCGCTTTGAAGTGGGACTATCGGCTGGTTCTCGTGACTTTACACTATACAAAGAGCTCGCCCCTGATAACTTAGTCTACGATCCAAGGGAAAAACGTTACTTTCAAACAGAAAGCTTTATTCCGGTTTTTGAACACGATGCAAAGCGAACCCTTGTGAAGCTTGCCAACGACATATCAGATGGATTTGATGCGATCGGTGACATACATTTCCCTGTTGAAAGTGCATCTTCACTTAATATTCCTGATATTTTTGTGGTGGCGAAAGTGGTACAAGCCATCGTGAACAAAAAGGCGATGAGCGTAATCTATACGTCGCTTTCAAGCGGCAGTGGTGCAAGAGAGTTAGTGCCTCATAGTATTGTTGATAATGGTCAACGCTGGCATGTTCGCGCATTCGACAGAAAATCACAAAGTTTTAGAGATTTTGTGCTAACTCGAATTAGTAAGGTAACGGTTAAAGCAGAACCTGAAATCCATGAATGCATAGATTGTGATGAAGAGTGGGGAAGACTTATCTCACTTGAAATTGTGCCGCATCCTAAGAATATTAAATATGCCACCGCAATAGAGCTTGATTACGCCATGGAAGAAGGCGTGCTTACATTGGAAGTACGGGCTGCCATGGCGGGATACCTGCTTAGACGTTGGAATGTTGATTGTACAAAACATGCAAGCTTACGTACCGGAGAGTATCAACTTTGGCTTAGGAATCAGCAGAGCCTTGCGAATACCGACAATTTAGCCATCGCGCCAGGGTACATTGCAGAGCAAGAACCCTATACCGTATAAAATGTGGAAGTGGTCTGCCAAACAGCACCTTGTTGAGTGTTAGTACATGCAGCTAACCGATATATTTCTTGATACAAACCAGCAGCGTGTCTTTGTCTAAAGGCTTGGCTAAAAAGTCAGTCATGCCGGCAGCCAAGCACTCTTCTTTGTCTTCTGCGAAGGCGTTTGCAGTGAGCGCAACAATTGGTGTGTCAACCTCCAATGCTTTGCGTAATATTGTTGATGCCTCAATTCCTCCCATGACGGGCATATTGCAGTCCATCAAAATAAGGTCGAATTGATGTCGCTTGCCCACGTCTACGGCATCTTTTCCGTTCTTAACATGTAGGAACTTATAGCCTTCTGACTGCAATATAGTCTTCACGATTTCGGCATTGATTTCGTTGTCTTCAGCTAGCAGTATGCGTTTCTTCTTATTGCCTTCTTTAACATCATTATGAGATACGGGTTTTGTATCAATTAACTTTCCTAAATCATGCTCAAGTTCTCGACGATTAATGGGCTTAGCATGCGTGCGCCAGATAAGTTCAGAAACATCATTTTCATCTTCTAGTCGTTCCAGTTCAGCAGAGATAAGAATGATTTTAGGAAATTTATCTGGGTTCATCGCCTTCAACTGTTCTATCAAATCGACCCCGCTCATCTCTGGCATAGACAAATCAAGAATAATAACGTCGAAAGCCAGTGGGCTGTCTGATAGGTAGGCTTTTGCACTATCATAACTTCGGGGCACAATCGACATAGAAGTAACGACATGCTCAAAATATTCGCGGCTGGTTTGTAAATCATCAACTATCGCACAGCGCAAATTAGCACTGGGTTCAACGTTAATGTCAGGCAGCTGAGATTCTTCCGCTGCCATAGTAAAACTGAAGGTACTTCCTTGACCTACAAATGAAGTTACATTGATGTCGCCGAGCATGAGTTTCGCCAACTGCTTCGCAATACTTAACCCTAGTCCTGTGCCCCCGTACTCGCGGGTGGTGGATTGGTCGGCTTGCTCAAATTTCTTAAAGATATTACCAAGCTTAGATGACTCGATACCAATGCCGGTATCAATAACATCGAAGCTTAAATAATTGCCGTTTGGGCGTTTGGTATAGGTGACCTTTAACGTGACAGAACCTAGTTCAGTAAACTTAATTGCATTACTTAACAAGTTGTGCAGAATTTGCGAAATACGAGTGATATCGCCTTTAATTACGTGAGGTAAGTCAGGGTCTTTTAAGTAATGAAATTCAAGACCTTTTCTTTGGCAGTAAACCCGCTGTAACGACACCACATCGTCCAAGACTTGTAATAGGTCGACTGGCGCCTGTTCAATTTTGATTTTGCCTGCTTCAATTTTTGATATATCGAGAATATCGTTGATTAACACAAGGAGTTGCCTACCAGCAGTTTTGGCTTTTTTAAGGTAGATGTTGCTTTTGTCAGGGTTGTCTATGGCCAACTCGATCATGCCAAACAGGCCGTTCATTGGTGTGCGAAGTTCGTGACTCATGCTTGAAAGAAACTCTGATTTTGCTTTGCTTGCTCTACGAGCCTCATCAGCCGAACTTTCTGCTTGCTCTTTCAAGCTCGTTAGTTTGGCAAATGACCGTTTAACGGTACGCTCCATAGGGGAAAAGATGAATGCTGCCTCGATACATAATAGAGCGAGTGTGGCTAGCCATAAGTAAACTTCAATCGAAAGAACCACATCTACTCTAGCAGTGGCGTCTTGCTCGAACTGCGCGACGACATAATCAAGCTGTTGTAATAGCGATGTCAGCGCTTGAATATCTAAAAGCGTAGTGGGCTGACACTGTGCTGCATCTAAAATTTGATCGGCGCTTTTTATGTATCGGTTTACTTTGTTGTCGAGCTGGCCTTCGTTAAAGTAAGTATTAGAGATAGAGGAGGGAAGGTTATCGAGTGACACAAGCTGTTGATGATTTTGTTTGAAACGTGCTAACGATTGCGCCAAATACCTTTGCTCTTCACTGTCGTCGCAAATGTTTGGTGTAGAGGTGAGCAACGCAATACGCTGTGAAAGCATGCGTTGCTGACCCGCGATATTGATAATTTCCGCATCCTTCTTCTGATCACTGATTAATTCATAAAGTACAATAAAAGAAAGAGTGACGAGTGTAGCGGTTAGCAATAACGCAACGATATAACGAACACGTATAGACATAAGGGTAGTAGTGGCACCGTGATAACTAAAAGATAATAGATACCAAGTGGTTACGCAATGTGCCGAGCAAATTACTTACGCTTATGTTGCTCTATTTAATATCGTTCGGAATGTTATTAGGCACCCAGCCTCGCAATACCGCCTCTTTAGTGTAAAAAGCCGCGTTTTTATCATTCAGAAAATGAGAGTTTATTGCTGGTGAGGAGACTGCTTTAGGTGCACCTTCTCCATGAGATTGGTACTCGGAAAATCTTGCTTCTGTGTGGGGATTAAATGGTCTCTTTGTACCTGATGGCGTAGTTCCACCCATAGTAGTCCAGCGCTTTTGGATGATATGACCTGCCATATAGGTGTTGATAAACGCGGTTTTACCTACAGCGTAAGGGTTTGCATATCGGCCATCTGAAAAGGTGGTTGTAGGATGCCAAGGCCTTCCCAGTGCCACGCTTTCATCTGGAACGCCGTGTTCTCTTTCAAGCCTACAGTTATTGAACGTTAATCCATAAGGGCGCTGTAAATGAGTGCTTGGGGCGGTAATGTAGCCTGTTAGTCCTTCGCTATCACCGCCAGAATAACGTGTACGGGAAACAATAGAAACGCTTTCAAAAAACGCGGTGCCCTCACCAAAAATAAAGTCAATATGTCCTGCTATTGTTCCGCCTTCAATCAGAGCGCGGTCACCTTTTAAATAGAGGGTATCTTGGTAACCCCAGAGTGCGACATTTTTAAGGTAAGTGCGATCTGAGTTCACATCGGTTTTAAGCGCTACTGCCTGCGTACCTGATAATCGAGTAGGGTCGTCTTTTGCTTTGACCTCGTTACCGGGATAGTCAAAATCATTGGTGATAGTGATATTTTCCAGAGTGATATTATCACCTAAAATCTCCACAGTGGCAGTGCGACGAGTTCCCCATTTTTCTTGAGAATTCTCTGCGACTTGTTGACCTGCATATCGATTGAAAACGATAGTCGTTGTTTCTTGCGACTGGCCCACAAAGTGAACATTATCAACGTTTATGACGACACGCTCTCGATAAATGCCTTCGTTAATAAAGACGGTCCATACTTTATCTTTTTGTGGCTTGTGAGACGCGATATAAGCAACAGCTTGGGACACAGAGTTAAAATGAGGTAAAGCGTCCTTACTTACGTCACTGTCATCGTCACTGTCATCGTCACTGTCATGTGATTTAGCTACCACAACATCCGTCGTTGCTGGCATTGCCGCGCTTAATCCACTGAAAAGTATTCCTGCCAGCAACACAAAGGCTAAACTAAGACTGACACGTGCTTTATTAAATTCCATAGTATTTATTCTTCTACAGCCCGTGCTTGTTAAATGGTTGGCTATTAATAAACACATTGTTTATTGAAAGATGCGCTACGTTTTCGATAACGGCATCTTTAAGCGCACGTTTTATCGTTATGTTATTCAACGTCAACCCAGAAATAGGCGTATGGTCATACCCGCGAAGCACAAAGGCTCGGTTAGCTGACGCAACGTTCAAGTTCTCTATAGTGATATCTTCCAGTAGAGGAGGGAATTTACCGGCATCACCTTCTTCGTAGAAGAAATTCACGACAACAGCGTCTTTCACCGTCCCAATATCGATATTGCGATAGTTTAGATTTTTTAGGTGACCACCCCGAATACTGTTGGTTTTAATTCTAATGCCGCGGTCTAAATCAGGGCTACTCATGGTGCAATGCTGAGCATAGAGATTCTCTACACCGCCGGATATTTCACTGCCGATTACAACACCGCCATGGCCAGCCTTCATCTCGCAATGTTCTATGACGATATTACTACAGGGAACATTGACCCTTCTGCCGTCTGCATTGCGTCCAGATTTAATGGCAATGCAATCGTCCCCTGTATCAAATGTACAGTTAGAGATAAGGACGTTCGTGCAGCTTTCAGGGTCGCACCCGTCCGAATTTGGGCCGAAACTTTTACAGTACACGTCGTTAACGGTGACGTTCTTGCAAAGCACAGGGTTAACTAACCAAAATGGAGAGCGCAGGATGGTAACACCCTCGATAAGTACATTTTCACAGCGGTAAGGTTGTATAAACGGAGGGCGCAGGTAATTATTTTCAAAAACGCGGTCACTAACGGGTGTCCCGTTTTCTACCATTTCTTGCAGCGTGTCTCTGGTATATTTTTGGTTCTCAACCGGATCGTCACCCCATGTTGAAGCCTTCCACTTACCTTTCCATGGCCACCAGTTGTCTTTCGCCGCGCTACCGTCAAGCGTACCTTTGCCGGTAATTGCGATATTACTTTGTTCAAAAGCATAAATAAGAGGGGAGTAACCCATTAACTCCATACCTTCCCAGCGAGTAAAAACGTATGGTTTGTAATCTTCAGGGTTGGTAGAAAATCGAATTGTTGCGCCTGCCTCAATACGCAAGTTTATATTCGACTGTAAGTGAATTGGGCCGCTGCATAGCCAGTCGCCTTTTGGCACAACCACTTTGCCACCACCTTGGCGTGCGACTTGGTCGATAGCTGCATGTAACGCTTGCTTAAAGTCACTGCCATTTTCATTTAAAAAGTCGGTAACATTAGCTTCGCGCTTTGCAAAGGTGGGGCGCTTTATCGTCCCTTTAATAAGGTTTGCTTCGGCGTCCCACTGGCGTTGAGTCCTTCCCGTTTCGGTCACATTTGCACATCCGGATAGGAATGTAGGAACACCTACAGCCATCCCAGAAGCTGCAACAGTGGTGGCGAGACCAGACTTTAAGAAGTGACGTCTGGCATTCGGTGAGTTAGGTCGGACCATCATATACCCCTTTTATTTACAATTTAGCGCTTTTTACTTATTCAAATAATGTGCAGCCAGAATGAATGAGCCTACACCTTTCGCGTCGTTTGCTCTGATTGGCTCACTCATGTAGTAGTCGAATGAACCATCTCTATATGGATTTCCACCAAGACCAGCAACAGCGCAAACTTGCTCAAGGCTGATAACGTTAGTTTCTGGATTAACCGAAATCATTTGATCAAGAAGTCCAGCAAACCCTTTTTCTGCGTGAGCTTTGTATTCCTCAGGAAGAAACTTAAGGCTTGCACCTTTAGCCATAGCGTAGGTCAACATTGCTGTACCTGATGCTTCAAGGTAGTTTCCTTCACGGCTTCCCAAGTCAGTAACCTGATACCAGGTGCCTGAATTATGTTGATAGGTAAGCGTAGCGTCGATAAACGCTTTTAAGCGCCCTTGTAGCCACGGTGTTTTTGGGTGTTCGGCAGGAACAACTTCTAGCACATCCACCATTGCCATAGCATACCAACCTAGCGAACGTGACCAGTGATGTTGAGAAAGACCTGTTTCTTTATCAGCCCACTTTTGCTTTTTAGATGCGTCCCAGCCATGTAAGGGGAGGCCTGTTTTTTCGTCGTAAAGGTGCTCTTCAATGAGTTCAAATTGCAAAAATACATCGTCTAGCTCTTTCATATCGCCGTACTTAACAATGTATTCAGCGTAGAAGGGAGCCCCCATGTATAGACCATCAAGCCACATTTGGTCTGGATAGCGTTTCTTATGCCAAAAGCCACCTTGCTCGGTACGTGGGTGAGTAGTAAGCTGCGTTCTAAGTAGGTCAGCGGCTTTTTTGTACTTAGGGTTGCCGGTTTCTTCATAGAGGAAAAACAGCACTTTACCAGGGTTAACCATATCAATATTAAACTTATTGATATCATAGGTTTTGATACTTCCGTCTTGTTGAACCAACATGTCGTAGTAACCTTTTACATAAGACAGGAGGCGGGGATCTTTAGTATCTTGATAGACTTCTGTTATGGCAAGAAGGTTGAGACCGTGAACGTAATCCCATTGTGGCTTCTCATCCCAATCGATTTGCCAAGCTTCTGGGAAACGCACCATCTCAGACTCTATCATTCTCATAGACCATGATTGTGTGTTGTCGAGAGGCATTTGTACCCAATCATTTGCATTAGCAGCGGAAGAAACAAACGCCGTGCAAGCTACAACGGAAGCTGCGCGTAGAATACCTTTTAGCATAACAAACCCTTATTTTTATAACATTGTAAATACACTCTGTGCTACCGGTAGCATAATGGTTTTTATTTGCTCATATGTCAACGGAATTATTTACATTTTTTAACTTTTATTTTACGCGTTTAAAAAGCGTTCATTATGGCGTAAATAACTGTATTTAAATGTTTTAATTAAAGCTCTCATCCTGCTTTGGTAAGTTTCTATAGTCTCTTCTTCTTTCATCATTGCATATCAAATTTCTACTTATTGTAAATTTTTTCAACAAAATTGCTACCACCGGTAGCATAACTGTTTAGGATGTAAATCAAATGTAAAGCTTGAGTGTTGTTTTCGAGGTTTACATTATTGCCGAAGAGAAGTTTTGCGTTAATTAGAAAACATAGCTGTACCCTGCAACTCTTCTCATTCAAGGTTTTGGTGGTTTACGAGACCACTATAGAGAATGAATTAGAATTGACGCGTTTTCGCTTCCTTAACAGCCAAGACGTGCTATCGGATAAATGTAAAGCATTGACGGTATTAATCACCAAAATGTTATCCGGTGGCATAAAGGGGAGTGAAATGGTTAAATACGATAAATGTTGAATTTGTGTAAATTTGAATAGTTCACACACGTTTCAAAAGCATCTTCACCTTTTGTCAGTATGCGCGTCTCTTATAAATATAAAAACCGGAGAAACAACAATGTTACCAAAGAAAAAGCAACTCGCTGTTCTTGTTACGCTAGCGTTGTCAGGCGCACATCTTCATGCGCAAGAAGCCACAGACGAACAAGCCAGTGAAACCGAAGCGCAAAATATGGAAGTCATTGAAGTATCAGGCTTTCGTGGATCACTTAATAAATCACTGATGGAAAAGCGAACATCAGTTAACAGTAAAGAATCAATTGTTGCGCAAGACATTGGTAAATTCCCGGACTTAAATATTGCTGAGTCAATTCAACGTGTACCCGGCGTAGCCATTTCTCGTGAAGGTGGAGAAGGGCGCCAAATTACTTTGCGTGGTTTGAGCCCTTCATTTACCCGCACAACACTTAATGGCATGGAAGTGCCAGCAAGTACAGATGGCACTGACTCAGGTGGCGGTGTAAACGGTGGACGTGGCTTTGACTTTAACATTTTCGCTTCTGAATTGTTCAACCGCGTAGATATTCAAAAATCTCCTACCGCCTCTATGGAAGAAGGCGGCATTGCAGGTACGGTTGATCTGTACTCGGCAAAGCCGTTTGATTACGACGGTTTTAAATTCGTTTCATCTCTTCAAGGCGGCTATAACAGCATTACAGAAGAGACCGATCCTCGCGCCGCTTTCATGATCAGCAACCGTTTCGCTGACGACAAAGTCGGTGTGCTTTTCTCGGCAGCGTTCTCAGAGCGTACAGTAAGACAGGAAGGTTTTGGTACAGTTCGTTGGACTACTCCAGTTCGTGATGGTGGTGGCATCTTTGGCGATACATCAAACACGGTTGTTAACGGCACACCTGACGTAGATGATTGCCAGTATGAAGGTGAGTCGGTAGACCCGATTAATTGTTTATGGACTCCTCGTTTACCTAGACCTGACTACTTTGGTAATGATCAAGAGCGTGTAGGCTTCACCGGTTCAATTCAGTGGGCTGCAACAGATAATTTCACACTTACGTTAGACGGTTTAGTGTCCAAGCTTGATAACACCCGTACCATGTATAACTTCTTCCACATGTTCAGAAGTACATTCGAAGAAATTACACCTACCTCCATTACTGTCCATCCTAATGGTCAACAGGTGCTGGCTGGTACGTACGACGGTATCAAATCGCGTATTGAAAGCCGTTTACAAGAATCAACCACTGACTTTAGCCAATTTGTAATTTCTGGCGAGTGGTTTATTGGTGAAAACCTTAAACTTGATATGATGGCCGGAACAGCAGAGTCTGACGCTCGTTCAGAGCAATATCGTTACAATATGACGCTGCTGGAAGAAACCAGCTACGGCTTTGACTTTAGCAATAACAGCAACGCGCCAGAAGTGACTTACGGTTACGATGTTAACGATGCAAGCAACTATAACCTAAGCGATGGCCGATTACGTGCTACTGATGTATTGCGTGAAAACGACACGGTCAAATTTGATGCGACATACTTAGGTGATGAAGTCACTATTAAGGCTGGCTTTGCCTACAATGACCGTGTTGTAACCTACAGTGAAGAGCAAATAAATGGCTTCCCAGATCAAGACTCGGCAGTAGGTTTTGCTGAAATTATGCCGGTAGACGATTTCGGAAGTGGTTTTGACGGCCCTCTTGACCCGTTCCTTGTAGCCGACTTTGACGCTATTAATAGCCAATTGTTAGATGTTGTTTGGACACCGCGTTCTGCACAAAGCTGGCAAGTAGGCGAAGAAACATCAGCTATGTACCTTGAGCTTGATACGAGCTATGAGATTGCCGACATGTTACTTCGCGCTAATTACGGTGTGCGTTATGTGAAAACAACCACAACCTCTGAAGGCTTTATTCAAGGCGAAACGGTACAAATCGAAAACGAGTACAATAACTTTTTACCAGCAGTTAACTTAGCACTTGAAGCAACTGATGACGTAGTTGTTCGCCTTGGCTTAACACAGTCTATGACTCGCCCAAGCCTGAACTCATTAAACCCTGGTAACCCAAGCTTTGATTATATTAACGGCTCGGTGAGCGTGGGGAACCCATTCCTTGATCCGTTTACGTCGAACAACGTTGACTTTGGTGTTGAATGGTACTTCGATGACGAAGCGCTACTAGCAGCAACAGTGTTCTACAAAGACATTGATAACTGGATTGTTCGCGCATCAGAAGAGCGTTTAGTCGACAGTGCTTACTACGACTTTATCGACAACGATGCACAGTTTGACCCTGTAATTGCGCTAGACCCACGCACTATTCCATACGAGCATAGCAGTCCAATTAACGCTGAAGACAGAAGTGTAAGCGGTTATGAGTTAATTTATCAGCAGCCGCTAAGTTTCTTACCAGGACTGTTCGAAAACATGGGTATCGTGTCGAACTATACGCACGTTAATGCTGACGACATCGAAGGTATGAGTGAAACATCGTACAACTTTACGGTGTATTACGAAACAGACCAATACGGTGCGCGTGTGTCAGTTAACAAACGCGACGATTACCTGACAGACTTTACTGGCAGCAATGGTAACGTTGCGCACGGTACGACAGGACCTACGCAGGTAGATTTCTCGTCATTTTATAACGTAAACGACGAGCTAACGTTGACCTTTGAAGTCATTAACCTTACCGATGAGTACGAGCGCTTGTTTACCACGGGTGATGGCTCTTTGAACTTGGTACGTGAGTACAACCACACGGGCCGTCAGTTCTTCTTGGGCGCTCGTTATACTATGTAAAAAAACAGGCCGGCCAATTATGTTGGCCGGCCTGAGATAATAATTAAATGTTGTGTTCCGTGAAGACGGGTGTGTTTGGCCATCGTAATGATGGCCTTTTTTATGTGCAAAAAGTGCAGGCCGGGAGGAGTTCAGCACGCCTCTACCTCACTTTTTGAGCAATTTGCATCGCAACAAAAGAAATATTGAAAAGGAGAAAAGGTGTGAAAAATTCAAGTAAACTCACCACAGGGAAAATATTCAACGCGCTGCGCTACAGTCTTGCAAGCGTTTTTGTTGTATCGAGTACTTTTGCAGTAGCAGACCAGCAAGGCACGAGTACACTTCACATTAGTTACGCGGCGCAATCTAGCGCTTATGCACTTACCAGTTCGGGTTCCCAAAGTGCTTCAATCCAAAGCGCTACTAATAAAGGCAGTGAAGAGGCTGTAAAAGCTCCACCCTACAAAAAGCCAGTTACCCTACATCTGGTCGGCGATTCAACCATGTCAGACAAGCCTATGTTGTCATATCCAGAACGTGGGTGGGGACAATTACTTCCTGAATTCATGCTGCCCAATCTTAATATTAAAAACCATGCGGCTAACGGCAGAAGCACAAAGCGATTTGTAGATGAGGGACGCTGGCAGCTTCTGTTATCCGATCTGTCTGAAGGTGATTTTGTGGCTATTCAGTTTGGACATAACGATCAAAAACAGTCGGATCCTGCTCGCTATGCCGACCCGGAAAATGCTTATCCAGCTTACTTGAATCAGTTTGTTCAGGATGTTGAAGCAAAAGGGGCATCAGTGATTATCGCAAGTAGTATTTGCAGGCGTCATTTCACTGAGGAAGGTGTGTTAAAACGGACGTTGCAGGCGTATGCCGATGCAGCGAAGAAAGTGGCAGCACAAAATAATGTGCCATTTATTCCTATGAACGCTTTAACTTGCGATTTTCTTGCTCAGGTAGGCGAGCCTAACAGCAACCATTACTTCATTAAGGTGCCCGCCGACCTTTATGCGCGCTACCCTGAAGGCAAAACGGACGACACTCACTTGAACGTTGTGGGCGCGGCGAAAATGGCGCAAATATTCGTGCGAGAGCTAAAAGCGACAGCGCACCCACTGGCAAAATACGTATATCGAGACACGTTGTAAGCTCACATAAAAACGACGTGGCGCGTTATTGTAGGCGTGCCGCGTTCTTTAGTGGGGGATCGCCTTTATCTTAATTAGCGTGCTTGCTTATGGTTACAATGGCAGGAAATAGAAGAGAAAAGAAAGAGGAATGTCACATACCGACTATAGCGACGGTATGTGATTAGTGAAGGCATCGCCTGATATAATGGCACCGGGGTAGGTAATCACAGTCGCTGCCACTTTGGCCCCATAGCTCGCGCTCTCTACAGGTTTTCTACCTGCAAGTCGAGCGGCCATATAGCCGCCATTGAATGCATCGCCAGCAGCCGTTGTATCAACCACCTGTTCAACACGCTCAACAGGCACAATACATTGTTCTTGTTGACGGAGTATATGAACGCCAACCGCTCCGTTTTTCATAACGATTTCTTCAATCTGTTTGTCGGCTAAATAGCTAAATATTTCATCAGCATTGGTGTGGCCAAACAGCATTAAATGGTCGTCTGCACCTGGGAACGCCAAGTCTGCTTCAGCATAAGCCTTATCCGTCCAGTACTTGGCATCTTCTTGAGATGACCAAAGGCGAGCTCGATAGTTGGGATCAAAGGCAATCTTACTTCCTTTGGCCTTGAGGGACGAAATCAGTTCGAAAAGTGTAGCGCGCTGTTCATCATCTAAAATGGCAATAGAGATACCGCTCAAATAAAACCAATCACAAGCAAATTCAGCGCCCTTCATAATGTTGAGCGTCTGTGTTGCTGCAGATTGGTTACGCCAATATGCAAAGGTTCTTTCACCTTCGTTGTCGTTACGGATCATATACAGGCCAAGGTTACGCGATGACGAGCGAAACACTAAATCAGTGTTAATTTCGTGCTCACCCATTTTAAACAGCAGCTCATCGCTTAAAAAGTCTGCGCCGATCGCCGTTAAGTAACTAATGGAAGATGAAGGCAAGCAGCGTTTTAAATAAACTGCAGTGTTGTACGTGTCGCCAGCAAAGCTTTTCGCCATCAGATTATTATCTGTGTTTTCATCGCGCGTACTAACTGATGACTCACGCTGAGTGCTTCGAAGCTCTACCATGCACTCGCCAAAAATAACTATTCTTTGGTTGGTATCAACTATGCTCATGCCGCAGCCTCATCAAACAATGTTAGGCTTTGTTGACATGCCAAAGTTATAGCTTGCCAATTTTTTGCTTCAATGGCTGCCTTCGGCATCATCCATGTACCGCCTACTGCTCTTACATTGCCAAGCGAGAGATACTCATTCGCGTTGTCGCCATTAATGCCGCCGGTAGGGCAGAAGGAAACATCGCTAAATACGCTTGAAATAGCTTTAAGAAAAGGTGTTCCGCCGCTAAGACTCGCAGGAAAGAACTTCATTTCGCGAATGCCTTTTTGGTGCGCCAAAAGAATATCGGCTGGCGTAGCGACACCTGGCAAAAAGGGTGCATTAGACGCAATCAGTGTATCGAGCAATGTCTCTGAGCTTGTGGGCGTTATCAAAAATTGCGCGCCTGCATCCAACGCTTCAAATACGTGGTTGCGATTTAACAATGTGCCCATACCCACAACGAGTTCAGGAAACTGTTTTCTAATCGCTGACAGGGCTTCAAATGCTGCGTCGCTGCGTTTCACTACTTCTATGTTGCACAGGCCGCTATTTGCAATTGCTTCTGCTAGGTGAAGCCCCTCGTCAACAGATTTAGGCTGAATAATAGGCAGTAATGGGGCGCCTTTAAGCATGGAAAAGGTACTTTTCATCACGCGGTTCCTTTTAGTGAATCTAGCGAACTTTCTGGTAACGTAGTGGGAGCAGAACTTTGCTGATCTTCGTTGCTGTTTTCGTGCGATAAAATGTTAAGCAGCTGATTAACTTTTTCGAGCACTTTTTCTTTGAACGTAGTGTTTACCGACAGTTCGGCGAACATGGTTTCAAGAGATAGCAATTTTTTTGCAAGTTCTATTGCCTGAAAGTCTACCGATTTTGCTGTAGCCCTTAACATACTATCTAGCGGGTCGGTGATAGTTTCGTTTAAACGTGCTTTGTTGTTTACAAATAGGCACCAGGCCGCAACGGCACTGCAGAGCAAATCAATATTTCGTTTTGCTTTTAGGTTATCGCGTACTGTGTCGAGAATTCGAAATGGGATTTTCTGTGACCCATCCCAAGCAATTTGCGACAACAGGTGGCGAATATGCTTATTCTCATAGCGCTTAACAATGTCTTGTGCGTAAGCGTTCAGATCGAAGTCTTGTGTTCCGCTATCGGCATTCTCGTTATTACTGGATAGAGACGGCACAATTTCTTCTTTCAACATGGTTTGAATCAGTTGCTTTATGGCTGGGGTACGCATTGCGTCGAATACGGTTTCCTTGCCAAGCAATAACCCTATGTAGGCCAGTGTTGAATGTGTGCCGTTTAGAATGCGAAGCTTAGCTTTTTCAAAAAAGCTCACATCATGAGTAAAAGTAACGCCAACTTTATCCCAAGCAGGTCGTGGGCCAGAAAAATTATCTTCAACCACCCATTGAGTAAATGCCTCTCGCTGAATAGGCCAGTTATCAGTTAAACCCAGCTCAGCGGCAACGTTGGCTTTAAAGCTGTCTTCAGTTGCTGGCGTAATACTGTCAACCATAGTGCAGGGGAAGGCGATGTTCTCGCTGATCCATTGGCCGAGTGATTCATCCGTTTTATTGGCGAACTCGGTCACCGCTTTTTGCAGCTTTTTACCGTTGTCTGACACGTTGTCACAGCTGATAATGGTAATATCTGCATAGCCTGCCTGCTTACGTTGTGCTAGCGCTTGCACAATTAGGCCAACTGCACTTACCGGTGTTTCTGGCGTGACTAAATCAGCTTTAATATCCGGATGATCAGTATCTAGATGACCTTGCGCATTAAGGCAATAGCCCTTTTCTGTCACGGTAAGCGTCACAATTTTAGTTTGCTTGTTTACCAGCGCAGCAACAATGTCTTCACGATCATGTGCTAATGTTGAAAGGGTTTTTATTGCGCCGATAATGTGGGTTTCAGGCTCGTTATCAACAATACACAACGCATAGAGATTGTCTTGTGTACTCAACGCTTCTTTAAGTGATGCGCTGCGCATTGATACACCGTGAATGCGCCAGTCACCGCCATAAGCCAGCGCCTTTTCGGTATAATACGCTTGGTGCGCACGGTGAAAGGCGCCTGGACCAATATGCACAATGCCACAACCGGTTGCTTCCAGGTCGTAATTTGGTTTACTTACGCTGTCACTTAAAAGAGGTAGCGTTGAAATTGATAACGGCTTTGTCATGATTACCCCAGTTTGTACGCTTGTTTAGCAAAATCATAAGTGAGTTTTCTTGCAATGCTGGCCGCTTCTGTTTCACTGATGCGGTGCTCCACAACTAGCTGTGCAAGGAAGCGACAATCAATACGTCTGGCAACATCATGACGCGCAGGGATAGACAAGAAGGCGCGTGTATCGTCGTTAAAACCAACTGTATTGAAGAAACCAGCGGTTTCTGTCACTTGGTGTCTAAAGCGTAACATGCCTTCAGCGCTATCGTGGAACCACCATGAAGGACCGAGTTTCAGGCAAGGGTAGTGGCCTGCAAGTGGTGCTAATTCACGGCTGTACGTGGTTTCATCTAATGTAAATAGAATTATGTCCAGGTTAGGCTCGTTACCGTATTTACCGAGTAACGGGCGAAGCGCTTTAACAAAATCTGTTTGCATTGGAATGTCGTGGCCTTTATCGCGACCAAACTGTGCAAAGAGCTGACTATTGTGGTTTCTAAACGAACCAGGGTGAATTTGCATCACCATGCCGTCTTCTACACTCATTCCCGCTAATTCGGTAAGCATTTGCGCTCTAAATAGCTCTTGCTCTTCAGCGTTACTGTTTCCACTTCTTACTTTATCGAATAAAGCAATACACTCTGCTTCACTTAAATCAGCAGTATTTGCTGTTGGGTGTCCGTGGTCTGTTGCTGTCGCACCGTGCTCTCTAAAGACGGCACGTCTTGCACGAATTGCGTTCAGGTAGCCCTGCCAGGTTGCCGTGTCTTCACCAGTGAGTTCACCAAGTTTCTCAATGTTTGAAACAATATCTTCGCGTGAAGCATCGACTACATCATCAGGTCTAAAGGTGGTAATAACCCGCTTTGCCCACGGTGTATCTTTAATCGCTGCGTGATGGGGAAGAGCATCAAGCGCACCTTCGGTGGTAGCAATCACTTCAATATTGAAGCGGTCCATCAGTGCACGGGGTTTAAAGTCATCCCCTTGAA
This sequence comes from Alteromonas sp. DY56-G5, assembly GCF_041414725.1. Taxonomy (NCBI): domain Bacteria; kingdom Pseudomonadati; phylum Pseudomonadota; class Gammaproteobacteria; order Alteromonadales; family Alteromonadaceae; genus Alteromonas; species Alteromonas sp. DY56-G5. The sequence continues at coordinate 64,984 of NZ_JANHZQ010000020.1, forward strand.
GCTGCGCAGTGATGTGGTCGTAATAATGCGTTGCGTTGTCGCTACACAACATCTCTCGCAAACCAAATACATCGTGAAATACAGTGTCTAACCACAAACGCGATGGTGTGGCAGCAAATAGATGATAGTTATCTGCCAGAAGTTTCCAGATTTTACGTGGATCCTTTTCCGTCTCGCCGCCGTCCCAACGTGGCACACCAATATCGGTTAATTTAATACCTTGGCTATACAGCATTCGGAAAACATAGTGATCAGGGGTGATAAACAACTCGGTTGCATTGGTGAAATTATTGTTTTGTGCAAACCAACGTGGGTCAGTATGGCCATGTGGACTTATGATAGGGAGATCTCGAATTTCCTTATACAGCGCCTTTGCAACACTTCGGGTTGCTTCATCGGCAGGAAAAAGTCTATCTTCATGTAATAATATCGATTCCATAACGCTCTCTTTTAGAGGGTGACGCCACGTTTCCAAATAGCAATCTCATGGCTGCCATTCTTCTCGTTGCAGGTTTGTTGACCAGATGCCACTGCCAAACAATGTTGGAGTAGCGCTTCGGCACACTTATCGATAGAGATGCCTTCCAGAACTTGTCCAGCGTTAAAATCTATCCAATGTGGCTTCTTATTAGCGATATCTGAATTTGACGATATCTTGACTGTGGGTACAGGAAAACCAAGGGGCGTGCCTCGGCCTGTGGTGAATAAAACGATATGTGCCCCCGATGCTGCCAACGCCGTTGAACTAACGGCATCGTTACCAGGTGCTTGTAATAAACTTAAGCCTTTATCTTGCTTGGGCTCGCCATACTGCAAGATAGACTGAATAGTAGACGTTCCACCTTTTTGAACCGCGCCGAGAGACTTTTCCTCTAGCGTGGTTAAACCTCCTGCCTTATTGCCTGGAGACGGGTTTTCGTAAATAGGTTGGTTGTGGGCGATAAAGTAGTTCTTAAACTCATCAATCAGCGAGTTAAACGCCTCGAATACGTCTTTGTTTTTAGCGCGATTCATTAAAAGCTGTTCGGCGCCAAACATTTCTGGCGTTTCGGTTAAAATGACCGAGCCACCTAGATTACACATTAAATCGGTAACACGCCCTACTGTTGGGTTGGCAGTAATACCGCTAAAAGCGTCGCTACCACCACACTTCATGCCTAAGGTTAATTCGCTAGCGTCGATAGGCTCACGTTTGTCATTAGCCATTACTTTTAACAAGTCATAAACCGCATTGACACCTTCTTCTAACTCATCTACCACTTCTTGTGCGTTGTAGAAGCGAACCCGATTTGCCGGTTTATCAACGTGAGGCAGTAAACTCTTAAGCTGATTGTTTTCGCAACCCAAGCCTACAATTAACACCGCACCAGCGTTCGGGTGAGATGCGAGAGAGGCTAAGATAGTGCGCGTGTCATCTAAATCATCGCCCAGCTGAGAACAGCCAAAAGGGTGGGTAAATGCGCGGAACCCGTCGCACTCGCTAGCGAAACGACGATTACATTCGTTGGCAATACGGTCTGCTGTTCTATTTACGCAGCCTACGGTATTGATGATCCATACTTCATTGCGAATACCTACTTTTCCATTTTCTCTTCTGTAGCCCATGAACTGTAACCCAGAAGTAAGATGGTTTTGTTTTGAAGCGGTATTTGACGGCGCGTAAACGTATTGTTCAGTGCCTTTTAACTTAGTCTTTGCGTTATGGCTGTGAACATGTTCACCAGCATTAATTTGGCTTGTTGCAGCACCAATGCTGAAACCATATTTTACGATGTCGCCACCGTCTGACACGGTAACTAGGGCAACTTTATGGCCAGCAGGAATGTCTTGGCTAACTGTAATGTCATATTCAGCGATGTAAGTGCCAGCCACGATAGGGCAGGTTGCAACCGCAACGTTATCGTTATTATGCACTTTAACTAGTTGTGTTTTAACGTCCATTACAAGTCCTGCTTTATCTTTACGGCTTATTTAACCGCTAAGCGTTGTTAAATAAGCACTGTGTATTTAAAAGGAGCGATAGATTAGAAAACGTTGCTTTTTACGCTCTGTTTACAAATTGTTTATTTTTAACATTCTTTTTTATTGTCGTGCCACCGGTGGCATAATAGGTCGAAAAAGAAGTGTTAGCAACACTTCATTGTAAAAAATCACACTTTTTTGATTGAATCGCGAATAATTAGGTGAGGTTTGACCAGATACGTTTCGGTTTCACTAACTTCACTGCCTTCGATGTGCGCGATGATTTTACGCGCTGCGATAGCTGCCATATCGCCAACGGGACGTTGAACAGTAGTAAGGGCAGGGATTACACGGGCAGCAAGTAGGTTGTCATCGAACCCCGCGACGGATAGTTCGTCAGGTACGGTTATTCCCATTTCATGAGCCACTTTCAATACGCCTGCTGCCATTTCATCGTTGTTTGCAAAAATAGCTTTAACTCGTGGTGACTGAATAAGCAATTGACGCGCGCATTCTATACCGCTTTCGAAGCTGTTTTTACCCTCAATTACCCTGTTTTTAGGCACATCGACCCCCAGGCCGTTAAGCGTTTCAACAAAGCCTTCCAAACGCTCTTTTGAGGAATAATACTGTTGCGGACCGCTGATGATACCAATGTCTTTATGACCTAGTGAAACCATATAGCGCGCTAAGTCACTTAAAGCAGCTCTGTCGTCACTCACTACGATATTTTGATGGTCATCTAAATCTACTGACGCCATTCGCACATAGTTAATACTCTTTTGTTGCAGCGCGTCGGCTAACACCTTCGATTCGGATACCGGTGGTAATATGATGACACCATCTATGTTTGAACGACGCACAAAATTAATACAGTCTTCTACAAAACCTTCGGCATTATACCTACAAGGGTGTACAACTAACTCATAACCCTTTTGAGAACATATGCTTAACACGCCTCTTTGCACTTGGTCGATATACAAGGCATCGGGGTTGTCGTAAATTAGGCCTATCAAGTAAGAGCGGCTAGTACTTAAACCACGCGCTTGCTTGTCAGGGGCAAACCCCGTTTCTTGAATGACCGCTTCAATGCGCTCACGTGTTGCTTTTCCCACATTGGTCGCACCGTTAATGACGCGTGACACGGTACGCTTTGAAACACCTGCTAGGGCTGCAACATCATTGATAGTCGGGCGCTTGTTCATAATTCTCTGTTTTTCCGCGCTATTATGTCGTTACTTCCGATATTACCACACAAATACGGGCAATATGTTTTTGTTATTCAAAAGTGAAAGTTCATGTGATCAAACTACGCCTGACCACACTTTTCAGTTTTGATGATTCTACCTTACTAAAATCCTAGTGCACGCGGTAGCGCTTCGCTGAACCATGCGACATACGTAACTAGCATAAGAACGACAAACATAGCCACATATAAAGGTATTAGCGGTCGAATGATGTTCTCAAGTTTGGTTTTGGCAATAGCACAGGTAATGAAAAGTACGGCGCCGACGGGCGGTGAGCACAATCCGATAGACAGGTTGAGCACGAGCATGATGCCGAATTGCAGTTCGCTCATCCCAAGTTCTAAGGCCACCGGCAAAAATATGGGCGTAAAAATAAGTACGGCAGGTGTCATATCCAAGAATGCACCAACTACGATAAGCAATAGGTTGATTAAGAGTAGAATAAGTAATGGGTTATCGCTTATCGACAACAGTGCGTTACTTAAGGTTTGCGGAATGTTCTCAAACGACAATAGCCAAGACATCGCCGTTGAGGCCGCGATAAGCAGCATTACAATTGCCGTCGTTTCTGCCGCCTTCAAGAAAATATCAGGTAGGGCTTTCGCATCCACTTCTTTGTAAAACACCACAGCTAACAGCAATGAGTAAACCACCGCAATGGCACCAGCTTCGGTAGCGGTAAAAACGCCGCCCACAATGCCGCCAATCACTAAGAATATGAGGAATAGGGAAGGGAGTGCTGCGATAGTTTTTTCGACAACTACTTTAATAGGAAGTCGCGGCGATAGCGGGTATCCCTTCATTTTTGCGTAGATAAAGCACACCAGCATGAGCGCTAGACCCACCATAATGCCTGGAATATAGCCAGCCATAAAAAGGGCGGCGATGGATACGCCACCGCTAGCGATTGCGTATACAATTAAGATATTACTTGGTGGAATTAACATTCCCGTAGTTGATGCAGCGGCAGTGACCGCTGCGCTAAAATTCGGCTCGTAGCCCGCTTTTTTCATTTCGGGCAACATGAAGCTGCCAATAGCAGACGTAGTCGCTACCGCAGACCCTGAAATTGCACCAAAAAGCATGCAGGAAACGACGTTCACCAAGGCTAAACCTCCGGGAAGCGCACCAATAAGCGCCATTGCACATTCAATTAATCGCTTGGCTATCCCGCCGCGTCCCATGATAAGGCCAGATAAAACAAAAAATGGGATTGCCAAGAGCGCAAAGCTATTAAGACCACCTGCCATACGCTGAGCAATAGTAATGGTAGCCGGAGCAATGTCCATGCTCATTACCATAGCAAGCAGCGTGGCTACACCAATGCTGATTGAAATAGGAACATTTAAAAGAAGGAGTACAAAAAAGGCGACGACTAAGATAATACCGGTCAGTTCCATTACGCTGACTCCTTATTGTTGTTTCGCCAAAGTGCAGTAATGTTAACCAGTGCATAGGCAATGATAAGGCCTCCAGATAAGGGAAGCACGCTATAGATAAAGCCCATTTTTACACCTAGCGCTGCTGAGATTTGCTCTAGCTCTAATGTAAGAGACACTAGTTCAGCGCCGCCGTAAACCATCACCAAAACACAGAAGATAATGACAATGACTTCAACGCAGGTAAGTAGAAGGCGTTTCACTTTACGAGACTGACGCTCAACAATTAGGTTGAACCCCAAATGCGCGTTTTGGCGATAGGCGTAGGCCGCACCTAAGATGCCAATCCAAATAAGTATGAACCTAGACAGCTCTTCGGTGACCGAAGCAGGGTCTTTAAGTAGGTAACGTGAGACCACTTGCCAAATTACGGTAAGTAAAATACTTACCATGGCAATAATAAGGGTGCCGGCTAAGGCTTTATCGATGAGGCGTATTATTGTCATTGTTACATCGCTTTTATTTGCGTAATTAAGTCGCCAATTGGTGTGTCTTCAAAGCTCTTATGAAAAGGCTTTACCGCTTCAACGAAAGGCGCTTTATCAGGCGTAATAACTGTGACGCCTTCGGCTTTTACCTTTTCTAAAGAGGCTTGCGTAGATGTTTTCCAAAGTTCGCGTTGGTATTCAACAGAGTCTTCCATTGCTTTGTTTAGCCACATTTGCTGCTGTTCATTCAAACTTTCCCATACCGGCAGAGATGCCAGCATGACGTCTGGAACACTGGTATGCTCGTCAAGACTGTAGTAACGGGCAATTTCATAATGACGTGAAAGGTAGTAGCTGGGCGGGTTGTTCTCTGCGCCGTCTACAACGCCTTGCTGAAGCGCAGTGTACAGTTCTCCCCAGGCAACGGGGGTTGCAGCTCCTCCAAGTGCGCGAACTGTTGCTACTGCAGTAGGGCTGTTCAACACGCGAATTTTGAGCCCGTTCAGATCGCTTGGTGTTTCTATTGGTTTGTCGTTGGTGTAAAAACTACGGCTTCCCGCATCGTAATAGCCAAGACCTTTAAGTCGAAAGTCTTCAACACCAGATAGCAACTCATCGCCTAAATCGCTGTTTAATACACGCCAGAAGTGTTCGTTATCGCGGAAGATGTAGGGAATGCTAAAAATCTTCATTTCGGGAGCAAACCCTTCCAGAGGACTTGCCGACACTTTAGTCATGGCGAGTGAGCCAATCTGCAGCAGTTCTACCATCTCCCTCTCGGTTCCTAGCTGGCTGCTCGGGTAAATAACCACACTCATTGTACCGTCAGAATAGTAATCTAGGCGCTCTCCAAGATATTCCATTGCTTTATGTACTGAGTGTTGAGTGTCCAACGTATGCCCTAAGCGCAATACGGTGACTTCGCCTTGCAGTTCATTTTGCGAACACGCCGAGGTTAGCAACAGGGCCGTGGCTGACAGTGTGAGTTTTATATACCGCAACATAATCATTACACCTATTTAGAGCAGGGCTGCTTAACGCAACTGTGAAGGCGGAAACTTATCCATATCATCGTAATCCAGGTTTTCACCTGCCATTCCCCAGATAAATGCATAGCTTCCAGTACCTACACCACAATGAATGGACCAAGGTGGCGATACCACGGCTTCTTCATTCGCTACAAAAATATGGCGAGTTTCGTGAGGTTCGCCCATGAAGTGACATACGCGGCTTTCGCTATCCATATCAAAGTAAAAGTACACTTCATTGCGTCGGTCATGTTGATGAGCTGGCATGGTGTTCCAGACGGAGCCTGTGTGCAGACGCGTTAGTCCCATTTGAAGCTGACAAGTATCGACAACAGTATTGATAAGTAACTGTTTGATATCACGCTTGTTGGAGGTTTCCTGACTGCCTAAGTGAAGGATGTTTGCATCTGTGCTACCTATTTTTTTGCAGGGATAGGCGTGGTGAGCCGGCGCCGAGTTTAAGTAATATTTGGCAGGATTGGACGCATTGTCCGACTCAAAAATGACTTCTTCATTGCCTTGTCCGATGTACAAGGCCTCTTCATTATCTAGGTGATAAGTGGTACCTGAAACAGTAATGGTTCCAGGCCCGCCGATATTAATTACACCGACTTCGCGACGGGCGGTGAAGAACGGCATCTTTAACTGATCTTCAATGGTTTCTAGCGTTAGCGCTGACGTTGTCGGTACGGCACTTCCAAGCATAAAGCGTTCGTAGTGGGTGTATATCCATACGACTTCACCTTGTGTCATTAGGGTGTCGACTAAAAACGCGTCACGCAATTCTTGCGTGTTGTAAGCATTGGCCTCTTTACGACCGATAGCATATCGGGTGTCTATTTTCTTGCTCATGGCTGTATCCCCCATTCGTTAATTAACGTGCTAGAAAGCCGCCGTCGACAGCAAGGATATGGCCGTTTACGTAATTGCTTGCTGCGCTCGCAAGAAATACCGCCGCACCTGCTAAATCATCACTTTCCCCCCAGCGATTAGCTGGAATGCGGGCACAAATTTCAGCACTGCGCGTTTCATCATCTTGCAGTGCTTGGGTGTTATCGGTTTTGATGTAACCTGGCGCAATTGCGTTCACCTGCACATTGTATTGGCCCCATTCGTTTGCTAGCGCTTTCGTAAGGCCCGCAATGGCGTGCTTACTCGCTGTGTAGGCAGGAACGGTGATGCCACCTGTATAACTTAACATTGATGCAATATTGATAATTTTGCCTTGTCCCCGTTCTACCATCGTCTTGCCAATAGTTTGGCTAAGTAGGAAAGCTGAATCGATGTTGACAGCAAGCACGTTTTTCCACTCGTCAAAAGGAAAGTCGGTTGCTGGTGCTCTGAAAATAGTGCCGCCGTTATTCAGCAGGATGTCGATGTGTCCTTTAATGCTTAACGCATCTTCAGCAAGTTTAACTACCGCGTCGGCATCAGCGAGGTCGGCATCTAATGCCATGGCTTGACCACCTTCACTTTGAATTTTACGTAGTGTCTCGTCACATCCACCTGGTCGAGAACTGGCGCAGATGACGAAGGCGCCAGAAGTGGCGAGTGCTAAAGCAAGCGCTTGGCCTATACCTCGACTTGCTCCGGTCACTAATGCGGTTTTACCTTCTAGGCTAAAGTTGACCATGTAATTTACCTTTCACTAAATGGTTCATGGGTATGACGAATTTTATCGACATACTAAATTGAAAAATCTCGTTAACAAAATTTAAAATAATTGCCACCGGTGGCATTTGTCAATATATTGTTTATAAAAATCGTTAATTAGTTAAATGCGTTAACAACCGATGGAGAGCATAAAAGTGATGAAATTTAGTAAGATAGGTCTAATTTTGGTGCCATTATTGGCAAGTTGCTCACAAGGGGATATAAATTCGGCTTTGTCTGTTAAGGTGAAAAATTCGGCAGACGGTGGTAGCGGCGATCAAATTTTCGAAGTATCTCTTCCCCCGCAATATTCGGGGTGGAAGTTAAAGCAATATCCGTCAGAATGGATAAAGAATAGCGAAGGGCAAGCGGTGTTACTAGGTGCAGCATCCATTACGCCAGGAAGTAGTGCGTCATTGGAACTTATGCCACCTGAGCAAGCTACGAATGTTAATCTCCAAGACCGGGCGCACGCTGAACTTTCCGTAAGAACAGGAGGAGAGTGGCAAGACGCAGTATATAGCGCTGAGGGTTTTTCTTTTGAAGAAGTTACCTCATTCACATCGCCTCCGCAATTGACCGATCATTCTTACTTTTTGCGTTACGAAGGACCAGGCTGGGAGTCTGATCAAATGGGCTATCGCCTTTATCTTGATTGGCGTAACGCTATTGATGTCTTTGTTAAAGCGAACGACAGTGTAGTATTACCTGAGGTGGGGCAAGACGGCTACGATAGCTATCATAATTTATCTTCGTGGGGTGGAGACGCGCTTAAAGTTGGTAAATCGTTGGGCGTGGGTGCGCTAGGTCGATTAACAGAACAAGAAACCCAAGACTCCTCAACGCAGACAGTTATGCATTTTCAGCATGTAGAGACTACGCAATACCAATTAGTCTCGAATTCTCAGTTGCGTGCTGAGTTCGAGGTTGGCTACGAAGGATGGTCATCGTCTGATGCGAAAGCGGACAGCATCGACGTTACCACGCACTATCGAATTGATGCGTTTGACCCCACCACCCACATCAGCGTTTCTGTATCAGAGCCATCGGATAATATTGTCGCAGGTCTAGTGGCGCATGATGGAATGAAGGTGATTAAAGCCGGGCGTGGTGAGTGGGGCGTTGTAGCGACTTGGGGAACGCAAAGTATCTTGGCAGATAATGACAACTTAGGGTTGGCCGTTGTTTATCGGTTAGAGCAGGTCGAAAAGGTATTCGAGGGTGAACATGACCACCTTGTGTTGTTCAAACCTTTAACCGCTTTTGATTATAAAATTCTCGCGGTTTGGCCTAAGAGCCGCAGTGATGTACAAACTGCAAAGCAGTTTGAAGATTATCTGGTTAATAAATTAAAGATGTATAATCATCCTCTTACTGTCTCAAACTAAGTATTACTTAGCGACCAGGCTAGCGGGCCGTAGCGAAATGCGTAGCCCGTTAGCTTATACCGTGTCTTTTTCTAATTACCTTCTCCAACTACCCTCTTTTTCCATTTTAGCCCATCCAACTTTCAAGCAGTTATGTCCTGTTGTGTTCACGGGCACAAAGCTCTGACCAGTATTGTGAAACAAATAATTCATAAACTGACTGAATGGTTTAGGTTTTCTTGATTGAGCATTCAATAACCCCAATGATTACAGCGCCTTCGTAAATCGTCGCATTTGTTTTATTCGTTTTTTCAGACCCTTGTGTCAATAAAGCTTCATTTTGGTGTCAATTCACTGTCACCGGAATGTCACAAATGTCCTCCAGACTTTCGCCCGCTAAGACCGTTTACTGAGGTGAGTCTTCTGCTTACCTCCACTCAACATCGAAAACAAGTATAAGCAAGGAACTATAATGAAAAGCGAAACTCTTCGTGGAATTAAGTATTCAGCGATAGCACTGGCTGTAACACTCGGGATGACTGCCTGTTCACTGGAAGGTGACGATGGCGAAGACGGTGTACAAGGCCCTGTAGGTGAGCAAGGCCCAGTAGGAGATCAAGGCCCGGCGGGCGACCAAGGTCCTCAAGGTGATAGTGCAGGTACGCTAACACGTATTGCTACGGTTCCACTTGGTGCAGAAGTGACCGGTATATTCTTAACAGACGAAGGCGATTTATTTTTTAACGTTCAGCACCCGTCTGGCACTAATGCGGCGACAACCAGTGTAAATGCAATGCCTATCAACACCGGTACAGTGGGCGTGCTTGCAGGTGCTAACTTCAACAATCTGCCAGTAACATTACCAAATTCACCTGTACCAAGCTCAGATGAAGAAAAAGAACTGGTGGTTTCTGCCATTGGTCAATATCAAGTACTCGGACAAACGGGCGACACTTTCGGTACTGACCTACCAGAAGGCTTAGGTCACATCTACACGTTGGATGGTGAAGAGTTGGTTCTTGAAAATGACATGCCTGATTTTAACGGCTTCATCTCAACCGCCGAAGGCGAAGGTTACCTTTTCTCGAACTGGGAAGAGCTTCCTGGCGGTATGAGCCGCATGAAAGTTGAAAAAGACGAGTTTGGTATGTGGGAAGTAACTGAAGCCATGATGCTGGATTTCTCGCCAGTATGGGGAACGGCGGCAAACTGCTTTGGTTCAATGTCACCTTGGGGTACACCGCTTACTTCAGAAGAGTGGGTGGTTGATTCGGCGGTGGATACGACAACATCACCAAGCTGGAATAACCCAGAGGCCGTTTCTACAGATGCGCGCTTAGGTCGTATGTGGCAAATGACGGCGCCAGATGCGCCAAACCCGTACAACTATGGCTACATTGCGGAAGTAACAGAGCCGTTGGCTGATGAGCCGGTTATTGTTAAGCATTTTGCAATGGGCCGTTACGAGCATGAGAACTCAACGGTCATGCCTGACGGCAAAACGGTTTACCTTTCTCAAGATGATACGGGTGGCGTACTGTTTAAGTTTGTCGCAGACACAGCTGAAGACTTATCGGCAGGTACACTTTACGGCGCTAAGCTCACTCAGGACGCAGGTCAGAATGATCCTGCGACTACTGGTTTTGCGGTAGAATGGGTGGAGTTAGCTAGCGGTGATAACCTGACTATTCGCGCGTGGATTGATGAATACAATGGTATTGGTACCGACGATTACGTGGATGGACAAAGTTCTTACATTACTATGGCCGACGTTCAAGCATGGGCTGATGGCGATGCGACCTATCCAACGGTAGAGGAAGGTGGCTCTAGCGTAACAGCAGGACAGCCAATGGATAACCGCGTAGCGTTCTTAGAGAGTCGTGCAGCGGCCCGTCTTAAAGGGGCTACCGCAGAGTGGAGAAAACTGGAAGGTATCTCAATCAACCAGAAACGCGCAAAGGAAGCGGTTGAAGGTGTAGATACTATCGAAGGTGAAGTGGTACAGAATGCATACCTTTACATCGGCATCGCTGATATCGACAACACAATGATTGACGGTGAAGGCGATATGCAGCTTTCAGCCCGCGTTAAAGACTGTGGTGGCGTTTATCGTGCCAAGCTTGAAGAAGGCTATAACATCTCTCGTATTGAACCTGTGGTGATGGGCGGTACGTACCGTTCAAGCCTAACTGGCGCCGAGCGTTGTGACGTTGAACAGCTTTCTCAACCAGATAACGTAGTGGTGATGAACGACGGCCGTATTCTTATCGGTGAAGACGGTTTCCAAGAAAACAATACGCTGTGGATGTATGAGCCAGCAGATAAGTAAGTTTTCTTTTTAATTTAAAAATACTCCGGGTACCTAGGGCCTGTATATGGTCTCCCCCGTTATTGCAAGAGTAAACATGCTGTTTTGACTAAAATGGTTTGCGTCCGT
>NZ_JANHZQ010000021.1:0-76084 GCF_041414725.1 Alteromonas sp. DY56-G5
AGACTGATATCGGATTTTGAAGCCTTAAAAAGATCGGTCAACCGATCATGAAAATATTCTTAACTGATCGGCATTACACTTTGATATGGGCTTTAGTGCGCTTTCAAAATGCTCTTGCTTAACAAAAGTTTTGAGGCGTATTAAGCACTGAGCTTCTGAGCTAATTCCTGCCTTACTATTTCAGCGCCAGCGCAGAGCGCCTCCAGCTTGCCTCGAGCAACCTGTCGAGAAAGGGGGGCCATACCACAGTTTGTACAAGGGTAGAGTTTGTCGGCATCCACGTACTTTAATGCTTCACGTAATGTAGCTGCTACTTCTTCTGGTGTCTCTATTGTGTCAGTTGCAACATCAATAGCGCCCACCATCACTTTTTTGCCTTTAAGAAGCGAGATCAGTTCAATGGGTACATGAGAGTTATGGCACTCCAGAGAAACCATATCAATATTAGATTTTGCTAGCTTAGGAAAGCTCTCCTCATATTGTCGCCACTCAGAGCCCAATGTCTTCTTCCAGTCGGTATTAGCTTTGATGCCATATCCGTAGCAAATGTGTACCGCAGTTTCGCATTTAAGCCCTTCAATGGCTCTTTCTAATGTGGCAATACCCCATTCATTGACTTCATCGAAAAATACGTTAAACGAAGGTTCATCAAACTGGATAATGTCAACACCAGCAGCCTCAAGCTCCTTTGCCTCTTGGTTTAGTATTTTGGCAAACTCCCACGCAAGCTTTTCGCGACTTTTATAATGGTCGTCGTACAGCGTATCAACCATCGTCATAGGGCCAGGTAACGCCCATTTTATGGGCTGATCGGTTTGGCTCCTTAAGAACTTTGCGTCTTCAACGAACACTGATTTTGGCCGTGTAACAGCTTGGGTAACGACAGGTACGCTAGCGTCGTAGCGATTGCGAATACGTACGGTTTTACGGTTTTCAAAATCAACACCGTCAAGGTGCTCAATAAAAGTAGTTACAAAATGCTGACGAGTTTGCTCACCGTCACACACAATATCTATGCCTGATAGGGCTTGTTCCTGAAGCGTAACGCGAAGCGCGTCTTTTTTGCCTTCCTCTAATGCTTCATCTTCTAGCTTCCACGGCGACCACAGGGTTTCAGGCTGTGCAAGCCACGATGGTTTTGGAAGACTGCCTGCAATAGAAGTGGGGAGTAGTTTTTTCATGTGATTCGCTTTCTTCTAATCAATAATTTGTATGGATGCGCGAAGGGCAGAACCTGCTGCCCTTATCATAGTTTTGTTGTCGCAACGTGTGCGGTTTGAATATCGCAAGTATTTAAATGAACGGATCAGGCGTAGCTTGCTGTGAATTGCGCTAACTTGTGTTGATAAGGCTTTATAAAGTTCTCTTCTACGAACTTGCCTTGTTCAACGGCTAGATGAGTCCGCTCTTCACGGTCATAAACAATGCGAGTCACTGAGTGATCGCTATTTTTCAAGTTTGGTTTGTAGCTTAAACCTGCCTGGGCGTTAGCGTTATAAATCTCAGGGCGATAAATTTTTTGGAAGGTCTCCATCGTAGCAATTGTGCTGATAAGTTCTAAATTGGTGTAGTCGTTTAACAAATCACCAAAGAAATAAAATGCAAAAGGAGCAGCACTGTTTGGTGGCATGAAATAGCGCACGTTTAAGCCCATCTTCTTGAAATACTGTTCAGTTAGTGATGATTCATTAGGCTGATATTCGACACCTAAAACGGGGTGCTGATTTTCTGTTCGACGGTAGGTTTTATTGTCGGAAACGCTTAAACAAATGACCGGCAGCTTTGAAAAATGTGCTTTATAGGCTTCTGAATTAACGAAATACTTAAACAACTTTCCGTGCAGATCACCAAAATCGGTAGGGACACTGAACGAAGACTGGCCACGATTGTGATTAGATAGACGAACGCTAAAGTCATAATCGCGAACATAAGACGAGAAGTTGTTTCCTACAATACCTTGAGTGCGTTTACCCGTTTTTTTGTCAATTATATTGGTTTGTAAGATTTCGATAGTTGGGAATGTGTTGCCGTTACCCTCAACGTCGATATCTACCGACACAATTTCAAGTTCGACAGCATAGCGATCGCCACTTTCATTATCCCAGCTAGCCAGTGCATTGAAGCGGTTGTTTATCATGCTTAGTGCATCGCGCAAATTTTCTTTGCGGCGTTGACCACGAGCTAAATTGGCGAAGTTGGTGGTGATGCGTGTGTTGTCTGAAGGGCGATAATCTTCATTAAACTGAACGCTGTTAATAGTAAAAGAGAAATCTGTGTTCACGTTGTTGTTCATGAGAATGCGCTTCTATTCCTAAAGTTAAACCGAGTAGTGAGACTGCTGTAAAAGCTATGAACACGTTATACGTTGATTTAACTATGAATAAAAATGACTTATTTTCATTTTATCATGAAATATTGTCATATATTGAGCGGGCGAAGAGCTAGTCGCCTACTATTGAGGTGGTAGATCTTTACTTGAAGTTGAGGTTTGCCACGAAATGCACAAATTATGCGTGTCTGATAAAACGTAATCATCACCGCCACAGTGACCAGTTTTTGTATGTGGCGGTCTATCCGCCACTAATGATTGCGTAACGCATCAATTAATTCGTCTTTGCTCATGTTAGAGCGACCTTCAATGCCGACTTCCTTGGCCTTTTGATACAGTTCCTCTTTAGTGCGATCCTCGTACTTTTTGCCTTTTCCACCATCTTTAGAAGGCGTTTGTTCGCTATTGGCTTGCGCATTGGCAATGCGCGCCGACTTCTCTTTGCTATAGCCTTCCTCGCGAAGGGCTTCGTAAGTGTCGTCGTTTTTAATTTGGTTACCGTGGTCCTTAGCCATGTTTAACTCCTGTTTTGCATACTGAGTAATCGATTAATGTTTCGCCGTAATTCTTACTTTGTATTTATATAGATGGATTACACAGTCGTTTAAAAGGCAGGCTTCAAGTGCGAAGAACCAATAGCGAGAGAGTGCTGCGCCTTTAACATCAGAAAAAATGTCATTCATCGCAAACGCCAAAAACGACAAAATAACGCTGCACCGTAATGTAACGACTTAACGCGTTAAAACTTATTATGTTGTCAATTTTAGTGCGCCACATGCACGTAAAAAGTGCATTTATGTCAATGGTTTAGGTCTTTCATGCTATTGCGCGTTCAAAATTAAGCCTTTAGTCTAAAGTGAATATAGACGGAAGGCAGAGCGAAATATGAATAAAAATGAACAACAGAGCACCGTGAATTCTTCACGCCGTAATTGGTTAAAGTCTGTGGGATTAGGTGCAGGAGCAGTAGCGCTAACGACCAGCGTTGACAGTATTATGGGCGACCTTCGTGCCGCAGGTATGCAAACTGAACACTTCCCGTCTGCTACCCCCAATGTAAACGATGGTCTTATTCGCTTATCGTCAAATGAAAACGCTTTTGGGCCGTCAAAAAAAGCCGCAAAGTCAATGCAAAGCGAGCTTTTAAACCTAGCGCGTTATACCGACGCTACGGTTGAAGTGTTAGCGCAAAAAATTGCTGAGCAAGAAGGTGTATCTGCTGAGCAAATCGTAATTACGAATGGATCTTCACCTATTCTTTTTGGCTATGCGGACTGGATCACCAAAAACGGCAATAAGCTGGTAACGTCTATGGCAACCTACGAAGGCGTACCGCGGGGCGCTGAGTTTATGGGGGCAGACGTGATCTACGTGCCGTTAGCCAATGATATGACTTTTGACCTAGATGCAATTGAAGCTGCAGTAACCGAAGATACGACTGCTGTGTACGTATGTAATCCAAATAATCCGACAGGGAGCATGGTAGATGCGGCGAAGCTTACCGCTTTTGCAAAACGCGTATCGAAGAAAGCACAGGTTTTCATCGATGAAGCCTACATTGAAATGTCTGATGCTTACCCCGCTAATGTGCAATCGAAGCTAGTAGCTGAAGGCTATAATGTGGTGATTTGCCGCACTTTCTCTAAGATTCACGCCATGGCGGGCCAGCGTCTAGGTTACGCCATCATGCCTGCTGAGCAAGCTAAAACAATGGGCGGTATGCTGCGCATGGGTGGTGTGAACTACCTGGCTCTGGTTGCGGGTATGGCGAGTATGGATGACCATGAGAACTTAGACACGATGCGCTCACGCATTAAAACTGAGCGCGAAAAGTTAGTGAAAGTAGCCAAAGAGTTAAAGCAGCCGTTTGCGCCAAATCCACAAGGGAATTTTATTTACATAGATACGGGCATGCCGCACGATAAATTTTCAGAAAAGATGAAAGCTCAAGGTATAAAGGTTGTAGGGCGCACATGGCCTGGGTACGACTCCTGGTCACGTATTAGTGTAGGGACACCTGAAGAAACAGACGCGTGCGTTAAAGCATTAAAAGCGGTACTCGCTTAAAAAACAACAATAACACCTAGCGCAGAGAGAAAAGGCTGAACGCAATTTGTGTTCAGCCTTCGTTTTTTGAATGGCTACTTCTCGATAGCAAACGTTAAGCCTGCTTTTTCTTCTAAACGGCTGATAAGCTTGTTACCGAGTGCTGCCGCAGGAGTGAAGAAACCACCAGATAAACTAACGTCTTTGCACAAGCAAAGGGCAGATTCTGAAATCATTTTACTGGTAGAGCCGTAGCCTGGATCCTTGTCGCCTTTTACCGATACGGCTAGCATATCACCATTGGTAGCGGTACCCACAAACATCACATCGTAAAAGCCATTTTCGCGCTCTTCTTTGCTTGGGCCTTCACCTGGTTTAGGGCCATCATCACTTGCAAGCGACTTATCTTTGGCAACGTGATTCGCCATGGCTTCACCTTTCTCACCTGGGCCAGTCATCATCATTTCATCATACTGAAAGTTCTTGCCGTAGCTATATCCGCCCAGGTAGTTCGTGCGATGAACGTTTTTAGTATTAATGGCCGCCATAATAAATGGTGCAACCCATGTGCCTAACTGCTCATCGAAGTAAGGTTTGTTGCCATCGGGCTGTGGCTGATTTGACGCACCATCGGTTAATGAGTGCGGGTTTATAAGCGCAGCCATGACAGACTTATCTTTGTGCGCAGCCGCCATGGTCGCTTTTAAACTGGCAGCCGTACCGCCAGAGAACGTGCCCTGCATTTTACGAACGCGACCTTTCACATATTCAATTACTTCACCAGTTTGCTTTTTAGCGTGCTCTTGAAGGTAGTGTACACCTAAGTCAAATGGTACCGAATCGAAGCCACACGAGAACACAATGTTAGCGCCGGTTTCTTTGGCTTTCGCTTCGTATTTGTTGATCATTTGATACATCCACGCTGGCTCACCACATAAATCCGTATAGCCAGTGCCGTTATCGACGCACGCAGAAAGTAATTTTTCGCCGTAAATTTGGTATGGCCCAACAGTGGTAAGTACTACCGCCGTGCGCTTTGTCATGGCATCGAGTGCTTCGGCATCGTCACCATCGGCTACAATGCTAGCTACACTATCACTAATGCCTAACTCCTGTTTTACATCGTTAAGCTTTGCTTCGTTACGACCAGCAACAGCCCATTTTACACTACTGTCGCTGCCATACTGCGCCTGAAAATATTCAGCTACTAATTTGCCCGTAAAACCTGTAGCACCGAAAATAACTACATCAAATTCCCGTTCGTTACTCATTGTTTTGTCCTGTTTTATTTCGTTTCGACACGAGTTAACCATTTATGTGACCCAATATACGCACAAGCGCCCTTATCTATCATTTTTTTCGGTAATATTTGTCTATTCACGAAATTAAACGGTAATTAATAAAAACCGTTAGTT
The DNA here is from genome assembly GCF_041414725.1 of Alteromonas sp. DY56-G5. Taxonomy (NCBI): domain Bacteria; kingdom Pseudomonadati; phylum Pseudomonadota; class Gammaproteobacteria; order Alteromonadales; family Alteromonadaceae; genus Alteromonas; species Alteromonas sp. DY56-G5. The sequence continues at coordinate 5,791 of NZ_JANHZQ010000021.1, forward strand.
TAATGATTCTACAAACTCAGCTAGCCGTGAAAGCCCTTCCTTCAAGCGTTCAATGCTAGTGGCGAAAGACAGTCTTACGTAATGGTTGGCATTGTACTCACCAAAATCATTACCCGGCGTAAGCGCTACATGATGTTGTGAAAGTAGGGCATCACAAAACTCAATTGCATTTAGCCCTGTGTGTTTAATATTGATGTAGGCGTAAAACACACCGTCAGGCTTTGCATCTAAACCAAGCCCCATATTTTCAAGTGCGCTAAAAACAAGGGAAGCTCGCTTTGTTAGCGTATTGCGGTTTTGCTCGCACTGCGCCAACGACTCAGGCGTAAAGCACGCAAGGGCGGCCTTTTGCGATAGGGTAGAAGGGCAAATAAACAAATTCTGCGCGAGTTTCTCAACGATGGGCGTCATCACTTCAGGTACCACACACCAGCCAAGACGCCAGCCCGTCATGCCAAAATATTTTGAAAAACTGTTTATTACGACCACTGTTTCTTCAAGCTGTGCATTGGCAAGTACGGTTTGAAGTTTGGTATCAGTGCCCAAGGTCGATTGGGAAGCGAATGCATCATTGCGAACATCGTGAGCAGCGGAAAGCGAAAGATCCAAGTAAATTTCGTCAACAATTAAAAAGCCACCTTTGGATTTGCAGTACTCGCCAATTTTAGTCAGTTCTTCTGCATCTATAACCGTACCAGTAGGATTGGCAGGTGTGGCAATAAGTACACCTTTCGTGTTGTGCTTCCAATTATCAGCAACACTTGTAGCGGTTAATTGAAAGTTATCCTCGCTGCGTGTTGGCACCAGCGTTACCTCTGCGCCAAATGCGTTTAAAAAACGTCGGTTACAGGGGTAAGACGGGTCGCCCAATATCACGTTATCGCCTGGTTCAACCAAGGCAGCACTTGCCAAAAGTAAAGCACCAGAAGCCCCAGCGGTCACTACCACTCTAGAAGGGCTTACCGCTACGCCATGTTTAACTTCATAAAAGCGTGCAATGGCTTCACGTAGTTCAGGCATGCCCAGCGCCGAGGTATAGGGAAAATCTGGGGCACTCAAGCTTTCTTTCATTGCCGCGAGTACTGCCGCGGGTGCGCCGAAATCAGGCTCGCCTAAATTAAGTCTTATAACATCTTTACCTTGCTGTTCTAGTGTCGTGGCTTTTTCGCCATAGGCCATAGCAAGAAACGGAGAGATCGCCGTAGCGCGAGAGGCAAACTTCAAAATAAAACCCTATTAGTAAGTGCCAATTCAAACTGTACCGCAATTAGTGATCACTCTTGGTCATGATTCAAGGGAATTCTTCGAGAAGTACAATTAACTCGCTGACTTACTTCAAAGCTAACTATTTAAACGAACAAACTTTTCGGCCAGCTCGTCTAGTGACTCTCTATTGTTCGGGTCGGGCTTAACCACATCGATAGGGCATACCGCTACGCAAGTAGGTGCATCGTAATGTCCCACGCATTCTGTACAGCGTAACGGGTCTATTTCATACACTTTATTGCCCATGCTTATAGCGGCATTAGGGCATTCGGGTTCGCACATGTCGCAGTTAATGCAGCTATTAAGAATAAGCAGTGCCATGCATTATGCCTCGCTCGCGTTTTCGGGTGTTACTGCACTAGGAGCTTTTCGAAACGGATTGCGGGTATCAACGCCTTCATCTAAATTTCGCAGCAGTAGGGCAAAGTTTAGAGACACATCGCTGGGTATCGGTATTCTTACTTGGTGTCCTGAACCCTTAGCATCCGTAATAGAATGGTTTCTCTTATCCAGCATCTCATTTAGAGTAAAGGTAATGTTGCCGCTTGGCGTCATCAACTCAAGCGAGTCACCTACACAAAATTTGTTTTTAACGTTTATAATTGCATAGCCAGACCCTTCACAACGATCAATCACTTCACCAACAAATTGCTGTTTATCGCTGACTGAGTGGCCATACTCATAGTTCTGATACGCGTGGTGCGCATGGCGACGCAAGAAACCCTCGGTATAACCTCGATGAGCTAAAGTTTCCAAGCTTCCCATTAATGTACTATCAAAAGGCTTTCCTGCTACCGCGTCGTCAATTGCTTTGCGATAAACTTGTGCTGTTCTAGCGCAGTAGTAATGTGATTTAGTGCGGCCTTCTATTTTTAAACTATGCACGCCCATTTGGGTTAACCTGCCAACATGTTGCACGGCACGCAAATCTTTAGAATTCATGATATAGGTGCCATGTTCGTCTTCAAAAGCTGGCATCAGTTCGCCGGGCTTTTCCTTTTCTTCTAACATAAACACTTGGGAGCTTGGCGTGCCTTCACCAAGGCTAGGAATTACCACTTGAGGTGCTGTAACTGCCTTATTAATCTCATTGGTTAGAACGATGTCGCCAGTTTCGTTTTCCTCGCCTGCCTTAACATCGTAAGACCATCTACAAGCATTGGTGCAAGTACCCTGGTTTGGGTCGCGTTTATTCATATATCCAGACAATAAGCAGCGGCCCGAATACGCCATACAAAGCGCGCCATGCACAAATACTTCTAACTCCATGTCTGGAACATGTTCGCGAATAGTTTCAATTTCTTCCAAAGAGAGCTCTCGGGACAAAATAACGCGCTCTATGCCTTGTTTCTGCCAAAACTTCACCGTGGCGTAGTTCACCGCATTGGCCTGTACACTCAAGTGAATAGGCATTTCAGGGAAGGCGTCGCGCACCATCATAATAAGCCCTGGGTCTGACATAATTAACGCATCGGGCTTCATAGCAATTACTGGTGAAATATCTTTAAGGTAGGTACCTAGCTTACTGTTGTGCGGAGCAATGTTGCTTACTACATAGAACTTTTTACCTAAAGCATGTGCTTCTTCTATGCCTATCGCTAAGTTCTCAAGGCTGAATTCGTTGTTTCTTACGCGAAGCGAGTAGCGTGGCTGCCCAGCATAAACAGCATCAGCGCCATAGGCGAAAGCGTAGCGCATGTTGCGTAAGCTACCCGCAGGCGCAAGCAACTCTGGCGCGATTAACGTTTGTTTTGGCAATGTTGAAACCGAGTCTTCACGTAGGTTAGAAGAGCTGCGATTAGGTGATAATTTTGAAGTCATAGATAAAAACCGCTACTAGACGCTTTAAACAAGGCGGCGGATTTTATAAGCCGTAAAATACCTCTACAACTCAAACAAAGCTTGGTGTTGACCAAGATCAAATAATTTGTTGTCGCTCATGTTTTTGAATGTTTAAACGGCAATTGAGCAGGGTCAATGCCAGCTGTTTTCTTCCATATAGTTGCTTTTTTAGTGCATTACCTTCGGTAGGAAAAACCAAGCCTGTTCACAGCTAAATAACATGCAAAAAGAGCGCATTTAAACGATGAACTGCCATGGGCAAAAGCCACCACATAGGGTAGGCTAGAAATTCACAATAATAAGGACTAACTGCATGCTGCAATTGAACATTTTTCACAAAGCGGCGCGACATGTAAAAGCATCGGGTAAATCGGCCATTGCGATTACGGTATTATTTGTCGTGTCTACGTCTTCCGCATTGGCAGCGCTGCCAAGCATTGGTGAATTCACCAGCGATATGACCAAAAAAGATGGTTTAATTCCTGTTTATTATGATGATGAAAGCGACAAAGTTTACTTGGCGGTGCCAACAGACCACGCCGAATACCTGTTTCAAAGTAGTTTGCCGTACGGCGTAGGGTCTAACGACATTGGCCTTGATCGCGGCCAGCTAGGCAATACGCGTTTAGTAAGCTTTGAAAAATTTGGAAACAAGGTTTTATTAAAGCAGCACAACACCAAATACCGAGCAGCCCATGGCAGCGACGCTGAGAAACAGAGCATTGATGAAGCCTTTGCTGATTCGTTTATCGCAGGTTTTACGCTGGTAGCCAAAAACGACAGCGCCAGTCTAATAGATTACACACCGTTCTTATTAAGCGATATCCATGGCATTGGCAATCGCTTAGCGGGAACTAACCAAGGCAGTTTTAGCGTAGATAACATGCGAAGCGGCGTGTATTTACCTAAAACCAAAGGCTTTGAAAAGAATACTGAATTAGAGGCTTTAGTCACCTTTGCAGGTAAGAAGCCAGGCGAATACGTGCAGCAAGTTACGCCCGACCCAGAAAGCTTGTCGGTGCACTTGCATCATTCGTTTGTGGCTCTGCCTGATGATAATTACACGCCCAGAGAGTACCACCCGTACTCGGGCTACTGGAAATTCAGTTACTTTGATTATTCAACGCCTATCAGCGAGCCTACTGAACAGCGTTTTATTACCCGCCATCGTTTAAACAAGAAAACCCCGCATGCTGCAATGAGCGAAGCAGTGGAGCCTATTGTGTATTATCTAGATCCTGGTATTCCAGAACCCGTAATGACCGCGCTTAAAGAAGGGGCGAGCTGGTGGAATCAAGCCTATGAAGCCGCAGGCTACAAAGATGCGTTTCAGGTGAAAGTATTGCCCAAAGGTGCCGACCCAATGGACGTGCGCTATAACGTAATCAACTGGGTACATCGCGCAACGCGCGGTTGGTCTTATGGTTCGTCGGTTGTCGACCCGCGCACTGGTGAAATTATCAAAGGTCACGTTACGCTCGGCTCATTGCGTGTAAGACAAGATTATTTAATTGCCCTTGGCCTAACCAGTCCTTTTAAGGACGGCAGCACCGACACCACTGCACAGCAAGAAATGGCTTTAGACCGCATTAGGCAGCTTTCAGCCCACGAAGTAGGGCACACATTGGGTATAGCCCACAACTTTGCGGCAAGTGAAAATAACCGTGCGTCGGTAATGGATTATCCTCACCCCAAAATTAGTATTAAAAACGGCAAAATTAGCTTGGAAGGCGCGTATGATAAAGGCATAGGCGCATGGGATATTCACGCCGTCGCGTATGGCTATCAAGATTTTGCAAGCGACGTAGAGGCAACGGAAGCCTTGGCAAAAATTATCGTAAAAGGCCGTAATGAGGGTTTAAGTTTTAAGTCAGACCCCGATACCCGCAGTAGTCGCCATGCATCGGCAAACGGCCATATGTGGGAAAACGGTAGCAATCCGCTAGATGCTTTCGATGAGATTTCACAAGTACGCGAACTGGCGTTAGCCAATTTAGGTTTAGACACCTTAAGCCCAAATAGCAGTTTATCCTCTCTTGAAAATGCTTTAGTTCCCATATACTTGCTACATCGCTATCAGCTAGAAGCCGTTGCAAAGCAAGTCGGCGGCTTAGTGTATGAATACGAGCGCAAAGGTGACTATACCAAAGCACAGGGCCAGCAGTTTGTAGCACCCGCGGTGCAGCAGCGCGCTATGCAGAAGTTAATTACGGCCACTACCGCTGATTACCTGACGATACCTGAATCGGTACTCGCCCTTATTCCACCGACAGCGTATGGCGACGATATTACTCGCGAGCACTTTAATGGCAAAATGGGGTTAATGTTAGACCCTGTTTCTGCCGCTGCTTCAGCATCTAACTTTGCGTTTGAATTACTATTGCACCCAGAGCGCTTAAACCGCTTAGAGTGGCAAACAAGAAGTACTAATGACAGACGTAAAAAAGTAGGCGTTTCTATGCTGGTGAAGCAAATACTTAACGTTCACTGGTATAAAAATAAGTCACAAAGCCCATTAGCAAAACGCTTACAGTTAGTGGCGTTGAACGCTGTTATGCAGGCGGTTACTAATGAAAAGCTAGCGCCTGAAGTAAGAATGGAGGCCGAACTTGCCCTGCTTGAATTTAGCGAATGGTTAGACGACAAAGCAGACGACAATCAGTATGAAATACTGAAAGAACAGTTCGATACTTATTGGGCTAGTAAGGCATGGCCAAGTACCTTTGAAGTAGAGCCGCTACCGCCAGGTTCGCCGATTTAAGGAAGTTGATAATAAATGTTAGGTACAACGCAATTAGAGCAAAATCATAGCCCGAGTAACCAGCAAGTGCCGCAAAGAACTTTTGCGGCCTTGATCACTCCGTTACTCGCTGTGTTAATTCTAATATTAGTTCCCTTAGTGGAAAGTCTGCATGGTGGTGTGCTGTGGGGCTTAAACTACCATTCCCCCAAGTTTATGTCACAGGTCGGCGACGCGTTAGCCTTAGTTAAGCTTATAGCGCTTTGCGCAGGGGGGTACCTGCTTTTTACGCAGCAAGGTACATTTAGGCATCTTTTTAAAAGTAAATGGATATCTATTGTTTTGAGCAGTGTTTTAGCAATAGTGGCGCTCATTCAGATTGCGATAGGTCTAATAGGTGTACTGATTGATGCAACACTAGGAACTAACCGAGACTACTTTCATAAAGAATTTGCAATAGAAAATAACGCTATTTATGTGTTTACCGCAGATCCAGGTGCCATGGGGACGGCCTACCATTATTTTTATTTAAAATGCCCACTTCCTTTAAACCGTTATGAACTAACATTTATTGAAAAAATAAATTGGGTATGGGAGCTAGAGCTTAAAGCTTCTGATAATGGTTTTGACGTATTTAATCAGCGTGGTGAGTTTAAATATCGCGTTAGTTTGGGTGAAGTAGGGTGTGGTTAGGTACCTTGTAACTCTGCTCTGAGTGAATGAAATCTTGTGTGGTTATCGTTAAGTGATACTATAGTGGTACATTTGAAAGCTGGAACCTGCATCGTGAAAGTAGAATTAGTTACTACATTGAAGAGACAAGCCACAAAAATTTTGCAAGACCTGCACTCTTCAAAAGAGCCTGTTTTGATTACTGAACATGGTCAGCCATCGGCTTACTTAGTTGATGTTGATGATTATGAGATGATGCAAAAGCGCATGTCGATTCTGGAAGGTATTGCAAAAGGTGAGCAGGCAATAAGAAATGATGACGTTTTAACTAACCTGCAGGCCAAAGAGAAAATGGATAAATGGCTGAAATAGTATGGACAGAACCTGCTCTAAATGACTTGGACAGTATTGCTGAATACATAGCGGTATCTAATTTAGTTGCGGCAAAGAAACTGGTTAAAGAAGTCTTCGCCAAAGTAGACATACTTCAGGAATATCCTAAATCAGGAAAGTCAGTCTCTGAATTACCATCTCTAAATTACCGCGAGCTTTATGTGAAGCCCTGTCAAATTTTTTATAAATTTGAGGACAACAAAGCATTTATTCTGCATGTAATGCGGCAAGAACAAGATCTTAGGCGCTTTTTACTAGATTAGCGTTGATTAATCTTAAGTACATTTGGTAAATACAGAAGCTTTTGTTCGTTACTTTCGGCTTTTGACCATTAGCGGACACTCAATCTTGACACCAAGTGATCAAAAACCAATCGAATACGTTGTGGTACTGGACCACGTTGAGGGCGATAAATATATAAATCCCAAGGCACAGGCTCGACCTCTTCTAACACTCTCACAAGTTTCTCTTGGCGTAATAAATCTTGGACCAAAAAGTCAGGAGTTTGAGCAAACCCCAGTCCATTTTGTATAGCCATTAATTCAGCTTCGGCGTCGGCACTTCGAAAACGTGTTATGGATGGCGTCCACTGTCTGTCCATCGAAAAAACCCATGGCCAAAGCTTTCCCGTATTGCGATCTACTAACCCTGTAACCGGCAAGTGGTTTAGATCGTCAGTAGACGCAGGCGTTCCCACTCTATTTATTAACTCAGGCGAAGCCACGACATACATATTAATTTTGGCGAGCTGGCGGGCAATAAATCGACTATCCCTCATGAAGCCGATACGAATCCCAATATCTATTTTTTCGTCAACTACATCCACGCGCTCGTCACTGAGTGTCAGGTCTATATCAAGTTGAGGATGTACTGTTGAGAGTTCCATTAATGCTGGCATTAAGCATTTATGACCAAAACCAACAGGCGCTGCGATACGAACCCGCCCTTGTAATTCATTACCCGAGTTAGGGGCGCTTGTTTGAAACAATTCATCTACAGCGCGCAGGCGTTCTTTTGCTATCAAAGCAAATTTTTCTCCAACTAGGGTCACTTGTATGTGTCGAGTATTTCGATGAAATAAAAGCTCCCCTTTCAATTGCTCTAATTCCTTCACTGCTCGTGTCACTGCCTGAGGAGAAATTCCCAGACGGTTAGCCGCTTCTTTAAAGCTGCTAGACTCAGCAGCAGTACAAAATATCCGGAGCATTTCCAATCTGTTAAGCATCACAGTCACATTCAGGTTTGATATGAATACACTAATATTATTCCAAATTATGGAATTGTGAAATTAAAACTTTTCCATTTATTGGTTTTTGAAAGTAAGGGATAATTTGCATGTTATTTAGACAGAGTCATTCATTCAACTGATTTGAGGATATTAACTATGAGTAGTGTTTTAGCAAACAACATCAGTGGTAAGGTCGTTGTCATCACTGGTGGTAGCAGCGGTTTGGGCGAGACCACGGCAAGACATCTAGCCAGTCTTGGCGCATCTGTTGTTTTAGGTGCCCGACGTATCGAGAAGCTTGAAGCTATTGCTGCTGACATTCGCTCAGCAGGCGGAAAAGTTGCGGTTCAAGCGACAGATGTGACTAGCCAGGAAGAAGTGAAGGCCCTTGTAAACCTTGCACAAGAGCGCTTCGGTAAAGTTGATGTGGTTATCAATAATGCAGGATTAATGGCGATTGCACCGTTAGCTGAGACTCGAGTTGACGAATGGGATCGCATGATTGACATCAACGTTAAAGGTCTGCTGTATGGAGTAGCCGCAGCGCTTCCGATCTTTCAGGCTCAGGGAACAGGCCACTTTATCAATATTTCTTCCGTAGCGGGTATCAAAGTATTCAGTCCCGGCGGCACGGTTTATAGCGGAACCAAATTCGCTGTTCGCGCTATTGCCGAAGGCTTACGCCATGAAGTTGGGGGTAACATTCGTTCAACAATCATTTCACCAGGTGCAGTCGAATCTGAATTAAAACATGGAAGTTCAGATACTCAGGGTGCAGCCTTTGTAAAAGATTTTTATCAGCAAAATGAAATTCCATCTGAATCTGTTGCTCGTGCTATCGCATACGCAATTGAGCAGCCTGCGGATGTGGATATCAACGAGATTGTTCTGCGCCCAACTGTTCAAGAATTTTAATTCGTTTAATAAAAGATCTATTAACCAGCGGGTGATTTAACCACCCGCTGAATATTCAGTATGTGAGGTTATTGATGACAGCGTTAAACAGACAAATGCGTGCTTTGGTATTAGATAGCTATGAAGAAGGTACAGTATTCCGGGATGCCCTGATTAACTTACCCTCTCCATCAGCAGGTCAGGTGCAAGTAAAAATATTTGCAAGTGGAGTCAATCCTATTGATTACAAGATCCGCCAAGGTGTCGCTCCTTATGCCATGCCGGAATTACCCGCAGTACTTGGCACCGATTTAGCTGGAGAAATTGTTGCGATCGGCGACGGCGTCACCGGCTTTGCAGTAGGCGATGCAGTTTATGGTCTGACTGGCGGAGTGCGAGGATTGCAAGGATCATTAGCTGAATATGCCAACGTAGATGCTGAGTTACTTGCTCTCAAACCGAAAAATTTGTCCATGCGTGAAGCTGCGGCTTTACCTCTGGTTGCACTTACCGCTTGGGAAGGTTTGGTTGACAAGGCGAATGTTAAAGCGGGCCAGAAAGTCCTTATCCAAGGTGGAGCTGGCGGAGTTGGGCATTTAGCTGTGCAAATTGCTAAGGCCTTAGGTGCCGACGTTTATGCCACTGCATCGACTGGAAAACAAGAACTGCTCAAGGCGCTTGGTGCCACGCCGATTGATTATCACACTGTAAGCCCTGCCGACTACGTGGACGCATACACCCAAGGCAAAGGGTTCGATATCGTTTACGACACTGTCGGTGGCTCTGTACTCGATGCCTCATTGGGTATCATTGCACATTATGGACATATTTTAAGCTGTGCTGCATTCGGCTCACATAACCTGGCACCGTCGTCATTACGCTCTGCAACATTGTCAGCGATTTTTGTGTTACACCCACAGCTCAGCGGAGAGGGGCGCAAACATCATGGTGACATTCTGCGGCAAATTACGGCGCTTGTTGAAGCTGGACAAATTAAGCCACTACTCGATCCGTTACGCTTTTCCCTAGACACGGCAATGGATGCACATAATGCCGTAGAGTTGGGGTCCATGGGTAAAGTAGTTATTGATGTAATTGCTTAAAAAGTCATTGTTGTAATTACTTAAAAAGTCATTGTTGAGGATGCATATGAGCCCAAGAAAACTAATTCGAACTGTTCGTTTCCATGAATTAGGTGGCCCCGAGGTATTAACTATTGACTCGCTCGCGAGTCCAAGTTTGCAGGCCACTGATGTACGTATTGCGGTCAAGGTTGTTGGGCTCAATCGTGCTGATGCCATGTTTAGGCGAGGCAGCTATATAGAAAAGGCTGACTTCCCTTCGCGAATCGGCTATGAAGCATCCGGGATAGTCATTGAAGTCGGGGAAGAGGTAAATCATTTACGCCTTGGGGACGAGGTTTGTATTGTCCCTCAGATGGGGCTTTCTCAGAACGGCTGCTACGCAGAAGAGATTGTCGTACCAAGTGAATATGTGGCACTCAAACCAGCAGGGCTAACCTTTGCTGAAGGCGCAGCAGCTTGGATGCAGTACCTGACAGCTTATGGCGCTTTGGTCGAAATTGCTAACGTGCAAAAAGGCGATGCAGTACTGATAACCGCCGCATCGAGCAGTGTTGGATTGGCTGCGATTCAAATTGTGAATGCTCTGGGGGGCATCCCTATCGCTACAACTTTAACAGGAGCTAAAAAGGCTGCTGTGCTCAAGGCTGGCGCGGCCCATGTGATTGCAACCCAAGAAGAACCGCTGCTGGATAGTTTGAGAAGTATCTTGGGAGAAAACAATTTAAAAATCGCATTTGATGCTGTCGGTGGGCCGCAGATAGCAGAAATTGCTGAAGCAATGAGCCCTGAAGGAACAATAATAGCACACGGAGCATTAAGTCCCGAAGTCACTCCTTTTCCCTTAAAAATAGCACTTCGTAAAAGTCTGACAGTTAGGGGGTATGTGTTTACTGAAGTTATAAAAGACATCGAGCGTTTTCGCAGAGCAAAGCAATTTATCCACTCGGGTTTATCCGAGGGAACACTCAAGCCTGTCATTGATCGAAGCTTTAAATTTGAAGAGATAGTAGCAGCGCATCACTATCTGGAGTCCAATCAGCAGATTGGTAAAATAGTGGTCGAACTTGATTAACAGTTCGTAGCTTCCGCTAGTCTCTCAACTCAGTCAGTGGCTGATATTGGTTGGGAATTTGCGTGTTCAGTGGCGAGTAGCATGGCGGAATTTATTGGAAGGCTAGATAACCCAAGCAATGAGATTTGGACGATCAAACGGGACGGTAAAATTCTAGCTTCTGTACGAAAGTCAGGGCTCTGAATTGGTGGAAGAGAAACTAGGCTTACAATGGGGTATAGAAGTCTTGGAGCAACGCTTCACCAAGTACCTATAAACGTGAATAAATATTTAAGGAGTCTCAATGACAGCTACAAAAGAAGAAGTTATCGCTTTCATGAATTCGGAGTTTCCACAAAGCAAATGCGTTGTGGAAGCAGTGAGCAACGGTAGAGCGACTGTATCTCATCATGTAGGTCAGGATGAATTACGTCCTGGCGGAACGGTTTCGGGGCCTGTCTTAATGAGTGTGGCTGATGTGGCACTTTATGTGGCGATACTTGGTAAAATTGGCATCGTGCCATTGGCAGTAACAACTAGCCTTAACATCAACTTCTTACGTAAGCCATCGGCAAATGAGCGAATCATTGCGGAATGTTCTCTGATAAAAGTCGGCCGTACTCTCGTGGTTGGGGAGGTTTCTCTGTACTCTGACGGGGTGAGGGATTTGGTAGCACATGCTGTGGGTACATACTCTATACCGCCCTATTAATGCTCGGCTAACAAAAAAAGCCAGCCGACGCATACCGCGCAGCTGCTTTGAGCGATGGGCCGCTTAAGGTACTCTTCTGCCGTTCAATACAATAAATTGAACGGCAGGAAGTAATTCAAAGAATAAACCAGTGACTTGCGTGAGACGTTCCTACGTACCCTAATCAACCATGTTGTAATAAAGTTTTACTCCATCAACTTGCGTACAAAAATCTACAACTCCTTATAATTCGTAAACACTTTGTACAACTGTGTACCACTTAACACCGAAGCCGACGGGAAGTGCAGAATAGGGATCAAATCGCAGGGCGCTTCTAAGGTCCTGCTGCCGCTCTCGGTATCCAGATCGTCAATATTTAAAATTTGCGCCAGTGGTTCGCCTTTTTTCACCGTTTGGCCTGGTTTCGCCATGTACTCCACCATGCCGCCCCAGTTAGTAAACAGGGTTTTATAGTCTTTTAAATACACGCCTAAACGCTTCATTTCTGTCGGTTTAATATCGCACTCGTGCAATACGCCTTTGGCGTTTAAGTAGCTAAGAATACTGGTGGCGTCTATATTACCTTCGTTAAAGTCGATCACTTCTTGGCTACCCATTTCAAGCGTAAACGCTTCAACGTTAAAGCTTATCTCACGCGCTAAATTAGTTTTGATGCTTTCTTGCAGTGTCCACCATGGGCAGAAGGTGGCTTCGTCTAGTGCTCCTGCAAATACGTTAGGTATAAAAATACAGTGGGGAATGTTAAACAGCTTGGCGCTGTCTTTGGCGTACTCTGGAATGTAAACGTGACGGGTAGACACCGGGCCGTTGTGGAGATCTAACACGAAATCGGCGTTGACCGCCATTTGCTGTAGCTTTAGGTTTAACTGCTGTGCCAAGCCTAAACCCCATGGTTCAGCCAATTTGTTGTCGATAGCGTTAGATAAATGAGCGCGAAAACGTTGTTTTATGCCTTCAATAGACTCTTCGCGGGTTACCGTTTTGGCGAAATGCTCAACTGCATCTTTATCGAAGAAGTAGCCACGGTTCCAGTTTGTGCCGTTCACAGGATCGAACCGGCCTAGTGTGTACTCACCGGCTTTAATGTTAGTACCAATGGGATTACAGTTGGGCACTAGGATAATTTCGCCGCAAATATCCATGTCTTTTAAGCGCTGAATGAGATGGTAAATTACCACGTTGCCTTGCACTTCAGCGCCGTGAATAGAACTTTGAATATACACGGTGGGGCCAGGGCGCGCGCCCTTCATACGATAAATTGGCACGTTCATGTTACGTCCAGACGCGTTTTGCGCCACTACCATGTGTTTTTTCACTACTTGGGTTGTCATTTAAATCAACCTATTTTCTGTCTTGTTCTTTGTTTTAGTCTGTTGCTTTTAACCACGTCTTTAGAATTCATGCCGCAAATGCACATAAACTTAACAAGCACATAGCTCGCAATCTACGCCTTTAGGTAGCTTCCAGTTTCGCCACTCGTGCGACAGAGCATCAAACGTCATTAACGTGTTTTTAGGAATACTATCGAAATCCATCAATACTTGCATAGCTAGCATCGCTTGGTAAGTACCAACAATATTCACCACTGGCGAGAATATACCTGCCTCTACACAGCTTAAATCGGGCGATTCAAATAGCGTCCGTAAGCATGCATAGCAACGGCTCTCACCGGGTATAGCGACGAAAAGCTGGCCTTCAAAGCGAATGGCCGCGCCCGATACTAGCGGGGTATTTAGTTTAAAACACAGTAAGTTTACTAAATCTCGCGAGTTTGTATTGTCGGTGCAATCTAGCACAACGTCAGCACGCTCTATGGCCTGCTTTAATTCTGGTGACAGCTGACTAGTGTCGGGCGCCGAAAACGGTTCTGCCATTACGGTAATGTCGCAGTCGCTGTTTATTGCAGTAAGCCGCGCTTTAGCCGCCTCTACTTTACTTGTGCCTACATCTTGTTCGCTAAACAAGGTTTGCCTTGGCAGGTTAGTGGCTTCGACTGTGTCGTGGTCGATGAGTGTAAGAGAGCCCACGCCACTGGCGCAAAGGTTAGTGGCGGCTGCGGTGCCAAGCCCGCCAATACCAATGATACAAATATTGGCGTTTAGCAGCGCTTCTTGACCGTCTAGATCCACTTTTGGAAGCACGATATGGCGGTTATAACGCATAGCCTGCTGATGAGTTAGGCTTTTAGACATAGTTTATGCCAACTTAGTTGTTGAATTCATGGCGTGCACCCTTATAAAGTGATAACCAAATAGTATTTTGGCTGGTACTTTATCAAAAACCGCCAAAATGTCGCATATCAAATTAGGATTTCATATGTCAGTTGTCAGCCAACCCCTTAATATTGCCGTACTCACTATTTCAGATACGCGCACCCTCGAAAACGACAAGTCGGGAGACTACTTGAAAGAGGCGCTTACCTCGGTTGGCCATAACCTTTACGATCGCGATTTGGTGAAAGACGATATTTATCAGCAGCGCGCCGTGGTGTCGAAATGGATTGCCGATAAAAACATTCACGCTGTCTTAATTACTGGTGGTACAGGTTTCACCCACCGTGACTCAACGCCAGAGGCCATCAGTGTATTGTTCGACAAAGAAGTCGACGGCTTTGGCGAGCTATTCCGTCAAATTAGCTATGAAGAGATTGGTACATCAACCATTCAGTCTCGCGCGGTTGCGGGCTTTGCTAATAATACGGTTATTTTCTGCTTACCAGGCTCAACAGGCGCGTGTCGTACTGCGTGGGAAAAAATAATTTCGAGCCAGCTTGATGCCGACTTTAGACCGTGTAATTTCGTAAAGCATCTGGTGGAAGCATGAGCACCTTTAGCCATTTAAACGCTGGCGGTGAAGCTAACATGGTTGACGTTAGCGACAAAGACGTTACCAAGCGAGAAGCCACAGCAGAAGGTTTTTTATACGTAAGCGAAGACGTTATTCGCCAAATCTCTGAAGCAAAAATTGCAAAAGGTGATGTATTTGCAGTTGCCCGTGTAGCGGGTATTCAAGGGGCGAAACGCTGCGCCGATCTTATTCCTCTTTGTCACCCATTGGCACTATCAAAGGTGGATATAAACTTCGACATTCAGGCCGACCAAAATCGAATTCAAGCCACCTGCTATTGCAAGCTAAGCGGTAAAACCGGCGTTGAAATGGAAGCGCTCACGGGTGTAAATGTGGCGCTGTTAACCTTGTTTGATATGTGCAAAGCCATCGACCCTGGCATGCATATGGAAGGGGTACGGGTACTGGAGAAAAAAGGCGGTAAGACAGGCCACTGGCAGTCCGACACCTAGTTTTCACAAAGGCCAGTGAAAGGCCAGTGAGCTAAAAAAGTAACGTGTATAAAGCGAACAAGCATTCAAGACGCAGCGCACTTTAGGCTCAACGTATTTCCGAGGCTTGGAAAGATTAATTAGCGCGCACAAAGCAACCTTAACAACGTAGATAACAGGCAAAGCATGCAGGTAACGGTAAAAACATTCGCACAAACCAGAGAGATTACGGGAGAGGACAATATCGCGCTTCATATAAGCGAGAACAGCACTATTGAGACCGTGATATCGCAGCTTAAAACGCGTAGTGACAAGTGGGCATTAGCCCTAGAGGGCAGTGTGCTAACTGCCTGTAATCAAGAGCTTTGCGATCTCCAAACAGTACTTAGCGACGGCGATGAGCTGGCGCTATTTCCACCTGTGACAGGGGGCTAGCTATGTTCGCACTAGTTCAAGTTGAAGATTTCGACCAAGGAGAGCTTTACGCTAGGCTAAAACAGTCGGCAGATGAGAAGGCCTGCGGCAACACCGGCGCGATTGTTACTTTTACTGGGCTAGTGCGAGACTTTAATAACGCTGGCGATATAGACGGTATCGAATTAGAGCATTACCCGGGCATGACTGAAAAAGCGTTAATGCTTCTGGTTGAACAAGCGAGCGAACGCTTTTCACTTAACAGTGCTGGCGCACTGCACAGAGTAGGGCGCATACACAACAACGAACAAATTGTATGGGTAGGTGCCGCCGCTCCCCACCGCCAGGCGGCGTTTGACGCTGCCTGCTACTTAATGGACATGCTTAAACAGTCGGTACCGCTTTGGAAAAAAGAATTTAAGGGCGATAAATCTGAATGGGTTGCGGCGAAAGCATCTGACGATAAAGCGGCACTTAAGTGGATGCGCAAAAAGTAATGGTTTGTTCTTTAGCAATGCGACTTTCAAGCTTTGTTAACTTGGCCATGCTTATTTTGGTAAGTGCAAGTGTAACCCTAGGCGTTACGGCTTTTTCAAGTTCTGTGGCACATGCAAGCAGTTTTGAAGCGGCAAATAATAATGTAAATGAAGGGAGCGTTATTAGTGCTGAAAAACAAAACCAGTCAGTAAATTTCAAGCGCGACGAAAAAATTAACGTAGCCGTTGCGGCAAACTTTGCAAAACCGCTAAAGAGTATTGCTGAGCAGTTTACTGAGCTAACCGGCATAGAAGTCGCGGTAACGGTATCTTCAAGCGGTACTTTGTATGCGCAAATTCAACATGGTGCTAGCTTCGACGTTTTTCTATCTGCAGATCGCGCTAGGCCGCAAGCGTTGGTTGATAACAACGTAGTTCACCACGGCAATCTGGTGGATTACGCTAAAGGCAAGCTTGCGTTTGTCTATGCTGGCGACTTATCAAGTGAGGCATCACATGAAACATCCGGTGAAAGGAATTGCGAGCAAATCGCGCACTCATCTACTGGAGACACAACTGCACAAATAAACGTTCAGCTTACCGATTGCTTGTCGAAGCAGCTTGTTCAATTAATGGAAAATCCTCAAAACAAGGTAGCTATCGCAAACCCTAAACTGGCTCCCTATGGTGATGCTGCGCAACAGACGTTGCAAAACTTATCCTTATGGCAACAGTTTTTACCTCACAGAGTGATGGGTAAAAACGTGCTACAAACCTTGCAGTTTTATACCACCGGCAGCGTGAAAGGGGCGTTCGTTGCGTACTCATCGGCGTTAGATTTGCCCGCAGACTTATCCTCTAATTTGCCTTCTAATTTTAACAGTGTTGTGAATACCGAAAGCGCTGAGGCTATTACGGTTATCGTCCCAGTACCTGAAACCTTATATAAACCCATCATTCAGTCGTTGGTGGTTAACAGTAAAACGGTAGCTACATTATCTCCGAATCTGTTCGAACCACTTCCAATTAAAAATGCGACAGCGCCAGTTGATGAGCCTATTCACAACGACAACGTTGAGCCAACCAGAGCATTTCGTTTGAGTGACGCTAAGGGAGTGTCATCACCCAGCCTGTTCGTACAGTATTTAATGTCGCAAGGGGTGCAGCACAGCTTAATTGAATGGGGCTATGAACCTATCATTGCATCGGGCGTCGGTAACTAAGTATGCTCACAGAATTCTTCGGGGCATCGACACTTGAAGCCATATTACTTACCTTTAAGCTGGCCTTTATAACCAGTGGTTTGCTGTTGTTAATCGCATTGCCGCTAGCGTGGTTTTTAGCGAAATGGCAGAGCAAAGCTAAGCCTTTGGTTATGTCGATACTCGCGTTGCCTTTGGTGTTACCGCCAACTGTGCTGGGTTTTTATTTGCTTATTGCTTTTTCGCCGCAAAGTGCGTTGGGGCAGGGATGGCAAAGCCTCACCGGGAGTAATTTAGCATTTAGCTTTGAAGGCTTGGTATTGGGGTCTGTTATCTACTCCCTTCCATTTGCTCTACAGCCTTTGTACAGCGGCTTTTCACAATTGGATAACCGTTATTTAGATGTAGCAAAAACGCTGGGGTTTTCGGCTTTTGAAGCGTTTATAAAAATAGTGCTGCCTTTAAGCAAAGCGCCCATAGTGGTGGCATTAGGCTTAAGCTTTGCACATACCATAGGCGAGTTTGGCGTAGTACTAATGATAGGTGGCAATATTCCTGGAGAAACTCAGGTGCTGTCTATCGCGCTATATGAACAGGTAGAAGCGTTGGAATATAACAGTGCACACAACCTTGCGTTGGCCCTTCTGATTTTTTCATTCGTGATGCTCGCGGCGCTCTATCGTTTTAACGGTGTCGCACGAAGTGATGAGGCGCGTTAACATGCAAATATCTGCGCGACTTTCTAATCGCATTAACGCACAAATCTCATTGCAGCCGCAAAGCCGATTCATTGGGATTACCGGTCCATCAGGTGCGGGAAAAAGCAGCTTGTTTCGCGCCCTAGCTGGCGTAGAAAAAAGCGCAAGTGTGCAAATGCCGTGGACCTCTCAAAAGGTCGGTATCGTTTTTCAGCAGCCCATGCTATTTCCCCATACCGATGTGCGCGGTAATTTAGCCTTGGCGCAGCGTCACGCAAGCCCTAATGCAATGTCTATCGACGCCTGCTTGCGCGGCTGTTATTGCGAACATTTAATCGATAAGCCTGTTCAGGCGCTTTCTGGTGGAGAAGCGCAGCGGGTCGCGATTGCGCGTGCGTTGGTCAATGGACCAGATGTGTTATTGCTAGATGAATCGTTAAGCGCGATTGATATTTTCACCCGTCGCAAAATTTACCAGTTTTTGAATAATTTGTGTGTGTTGGGGAAGCTCACCTGCCTTGTAATTTCTCACGATTTAGATGATCTTGCCTTGTTCAGCGATGAGTTGGTTTTTATTGACCAATGCCGCACCGAGCTTTGTGGAAAAACGCGCGATGTTTTGACTCAAGTATTCGAAAAAGAAGGATTTGCGACATCGTCTAGCGTACTTGAGGGATTTAAAGTTACTGCGCATAACGAAGCACACGACAGCAACCAGTCACAAAACGCCGTTGTCAGCTACAAACACGGTAGCCAAACGCAACAAGATCAAAATGCTCTAACCTTACAAGGCAATGAGCAGTGCCAGTCGGAAAACGGAATTGAGCGCGTTGAGGTAGCGGGGCAAGAGATATTCGTCACTGCAGAATCAGTGTCCTATTTGCCTCAGCAAAGCGGTGAAAAAGTTTCTGTTCGTTTTGCAGTTAAAGCTTGTGATGTAAGTATCGATACCAATATTGCTGACTTTGGCAATGCCAGCACAATCAGTATTTTAAATGCGCTGCCATGTGTTATATCTAGCATCGAACCCGTGGTGAATCCACTCAGTCCCCTGAACGAACCTGAAAATAACGCCGATACAAAACTCGCAGATACAAAGTTAACTTCTAAAAAGCTAGCGACCGTAAACAGCGCGAAAGTGTTGTTAAAACTTGATGTACTAGGCAGTAACCAAACCCTTTATGCCAGCATTAGCTGTATCTCTCTATCGCGTCTTAAGCTTGATGTAGGGATGCAAGTGATTGCGCGGTTTAAACTGCCCTAGGTTTAAATGGCTTTGGAGTAGCTACTGAGTATTTCACTTGCGTTCAAATAAGCGTCGAAACGCGCACAAATAGCCCGAATGTAAATACGAGCAGACTCTGGCACTCGAATATACCGAGATGTCGTTTCGATAAGCCCGTCTTCTTTAAGTTCTTCAAGGTTGTTTAAGGCTGAAGCAAAGTATTCATCAAAAATGATGTGGTGCTTGTCGGCAATTGCTTGCTTGTCTACCGCTAAATTGCACATTAAGCTAGAAATCACGTCTCTGCGAATAAGGTCGTCGACACTTAATGACAGTCCGACTTTCGCATTGGGCAGGTGGTTGTCTAAGCGATGGTAATATTCTTTTAGCTCCTTAGCATTTTGCGCAAAGGCATTACCTACCGTGCTAATGGCTGATACGCCGAACCCTATAAGGTCGGTGTCTCCACGTAAAGTATAGCCTTGAAAGTTGCGGTGAAGCTCGCCTTTATTTTTCGCAATAGCCAGTGAGTCTTTGCTTAAGGCAAAATGATCAAGACCAATCATTTCATAACCTATGTTTGTAAAGCTGTTAACGGCAAGCTTGTAAAGCGCCGCTTTTTCTTCACTACTTGGCAGTGTTTCTTCAGCAAATTTACGCTGCGCTGCGAACCTCTCGGGAAGGTGTGCATAGCTAAAAAGCGAAATACGATCTGGCATCATGGCTTTTGTTGCGGCGATGGTTGATGAAAACGTTTCAATTGACTGATTCGGTAAACCATAAATTAGATCTAAGTTGACTGAGTCGAAACCCAGCGACCGAGCCTCGAATACTAAATCGGCAATGTGAGATGTGCTTTGTACACGATTTATGGTTTTCTGAACATTGTAATCAGTATCTTGTAAACCAAAGCTAATGCGTGTGTAGCCGAGACATTTTAAGTTTTGAAGATAGCGTTTATCGATATTTCTGGGATCTAACTCAATTGACAGTTCAGCACCTGCTTCAAAGGTAAAGTGTTTCTTAAGCAGGTACATTAAATAAGTATGCTGAGTCTCGCTCAAAAAACTGGGTGAACCGCCACCCAAGTGCAGAGAAACTGCACGCCTGCCGTCAGTTAAATAACGCTTAGACAGGATTTCTTTTTCTATGTAATCTAAATATTCGTCCGCTTTTTCATTGTGACGCGTCACCATTTTATTGCAGCCACAGTAGTAGCACAGCGTTTTGCAAAATGGAATGTGCACGTAGAGACTTACTGCCGGCGCTTTTGACACTGCAAGTGCTTGTGGAAGTATGTCATCTTGTAGCGGTTCAAATTTAAGTGCAGTAGGGTAAGAGGTATAGCGAGGAGCATTCAACGCATACTTGGTAATGGTTGATACGGGGCGTTGTTGTACGGCAATTATAGTCATATTGGCTCTGCACTTATATGTAGATATCTAGGCGCGAATTCAATTCGATGGTTAAAGCTTAATGGATTGCTTAGGAGGCTGACTTGATCTACTTCAAGGTTTTGGTATTAAACCTGATAATTGTTTTACTTCTTCCAGTCATTTTGCTTCAAGCATTGTGGGTGAGGAAAAAGACAGCTGTACTGCCAGAGCCTGACGGCGAGCGGGTATTAGCCTCAGCCGATAGTAAATTGCTGCTAACTAATAACGTTTTGGTTATAGGCGATTCTGCTGCCGCTGGTGTTGGTGCAACGACGCAAATGGGGGCACTCACAGGTCTGCTGTACTCAAACCTTGTTAAGCATGGGCCAACGCGAGTGACGTTGAACGCTAAAACAGGTTTTAAAAGTGAAGATGTGCTCAAGCTTCTTCATGAAATGCCTGCCGAGCACTTTTCGTCGGTGCTCGTCTCTATTGGTGTTAACGACGTGACCAAATTTGTACCGTTGAAACGGTGGCGACAAAACATCGATGCTATGAGTACGCTACTGTCAGATAAATTTGGGTGCGAAACAATACTGTTTACTGCGCTACCGCCAATTCATTGCTTTCCTGCGCTTCCGCAACCTTTGCGTGCACTATTAGGTTACCGTGCGTGGCTACTAAACCAAGTTTTGGCTGATAGCGTAACAGACCTAGCTAACGCAGACATGTTATATGTTAGTGCACTTAATGTGAGCGGAACTATGACGGATATTCAGCAAAGTGGTTTGATGGCAGAAGATGGCTTTCATCCCTCCACGAAAGGCTATGAAATATGGGTACACTCAGCCCTTGAAAAACTTTCCACGCTTTACAGCACCACAATGGGCACGACAACAAAAGTCACAGCAGAAACTGATGTAACTGCGACGAAATAATCGCAGTGTGGGGTTGAAGTTTCTTTTTGTAACCTTATCTAAGCCCTTATATCTTCATGAAATCAATAAAGCGAGGCCTATCATGGCAGCAAATGAGCAAGGTGTACAAAGTGCGAGCGGTATGCAGAGTGTAACAGTTAATATGGTTTCTGACGTAGTATGTCCATGGTGTATTGTTGGGTACCAGCGTTTGCAAGAAGCCATTAAAACCCTTGATAACATTGAAGTGGATATTAAGTTTCACCCCTTCGAGCTAAACCCCAATATGCCAGAAGAAGGGCAAAACCTTCGCGAGCACATAATGGAAAAATACGGCATTAGTGAGCAGCAAAGCGCGCAGAACCGAGCACGGTTAGTAGAAGCGGGCGAGCAATTAGGCTTTTCGTTTAACTTTACTGACGACTCTCGCATGCAGAACACGTTTAAGGCTCACCAACTTATTCACTTTGCTGCAGAAAACGGCCTTGAAGAAGAAATGAAGCTGGCCTTATTTAATGCCTACTTCACAGACGGTAAAAACATTAATGATCTAGGTGTTCTAGTAGCGTTGGCACAAACGGTTGGCCTTGATAAGTCTGAAGCTGAACAAGCGCTTAAGAGTGAAAAATACGCGCAAGCAGTGCGCGAGGAAGAAGCCCTTTGGATGCAGCGCGGTATCCAAAGTGTACCTACTTTTGTCATTGGTAATCAGGGCGTAGCCGGGGCACAAGAGCCAGCAACATTGGCTGCATTTATTTCCCAAGCGGCATCACAGCAATAAGCAAGTTAAACGGGTTTAGAGGTAGTTATGAGTAATCACGTTAACCATTTGTTGGCCCAGTGGCTTCCACTTAAAAACAAACATAAGTGGGTGTTAGGTTTTATTTTTAAAACCGAAGGCTCATGCTACCGCAAAGCAGGCGCCATGATGTTGTTTAGTGACGCTGGGCATCAGTTAGGTATATTAAGCGGTGGCTGCTTAGAAAGTGACATCGTTAAAAAAGCCCAGCGAGTAATGACAGACGGGGTTAGTCGTACCGCGGTTTACGACGATGAAGATGAAGAAGACATCGCGTTTAAGCTAGGTGTTGGATGCGGCGGTGTGGTGCACTTGGCACTCGTACCAGTTAACGAGAGTAACCAGTATTTATCGTTGGATGTGGTTAGCAAAAGCTTATCAAACGGAAAAGCGTGTGAGTGGCGCTGCGCTGTAGACGGTACGTTGGGTGATTGCACGGAATTGGAAGACCATTCTGCTAAACCTAGAAAAGCTGTGCTAGACACCGTTGATGGCAAGCGCATCTTGTCGGTTTTGATGCTGCCGCCTATCCACCTACTTGTTGTTGGAGGTGGGTACGACGCTACCTTTATGACTAAGCTTGCTAGTTTGCAGGGCTATTTAGTCAGCCTTTGGGATCCAAGGCCTGCACAAGCAAGACTTGAACATTTTCCCGAGGTAAATTACTTGATTGAAGACCCGTCTACTGAAGGCTTACGTCTTCACATGGGCGAACATAACGTTCAAGCAGCAGTGCTTATGTCCCATCACCGTGAAATTGATGCAAAGGCGCTGCAGGTGCTAAGCAAGCAATCGTTAACCTATACGGCAATGCTCGGGCCACTGCACCGTAAGCAGGAAATTATGGATTTAGCCGGGCTTGGCGATACCAACTTTACTCAGTATTTTGCAAGCCCCGCTGGTTTCGACATTGGTGGTGAGCTACCTGAGCATATAGCGCTGTCTGTTATTGCTCAGTGCCATGCGGTGTTTCATACCAAACCTACGCATTTAAAGCGTTAGAAAGACTTTCTGAAGGTAACGCCAAAGCTTCTAGGCGCGCCTGGGTAGGCCATGATCTTTCCGGTTTGTACGGGTACATCAAAGCCACTTCGTGCAACGTACTCTTCATCGAAAACGTTGCGCGACCACGCAATAATTTCGCTATCCCATTGTGGGATAGTGAAACTTACGCGAACGTTAAATAATGAAAAGTCGTCAGCGTATTTGTACGGGTCGTTCGCATCATCAAGAAATACGTCGCCCGTGTATTGGTAGTCAATACTGGCGGAGGCTGGATAATTCCCAACTTCGAAATAGTGATTCAGCATAAGAGACAGTGAGTTCTGAGGCTCGAAGCCTACGCGGTCTCCGTCTCTTGAACAGAACGGGTCGTTAGGCGCCACTCGGCCCGGATCGTCAATGCCCGTCTGCCACGTGTACGCAACCCAACACGTACCGCGTTTAAACTCATCAAAGTTCGCCAATGTGCGCGATGCAACAGCGTGTAATTCGGTGCTTTCTGTCATTAGCCATGTGGCTTCAAGCTCTATGCCTTTTACTATGATATCGCCCGCATTTTGCAGGTTGAACCCCGTTCCGGTAAAGGTCGTCGCCTGAAAGTCGCTAATTTGTGTATAGTGCGCCGCAGCATTTACGCGCACGCCGTATTCTTCAAAATCGTGTTTTATACCTATTTCAGCACTTCGCGATTTTTCAGCATCAAAAAGCGGGCTAAGCGAAGGTAAGATTCTGTCGGTATTCGTACCGCCAGCTTTGTAACCAGTCGCAAAACTAGCGTAGGTTAGCGTGTTGTCATTAGGGTGATAAGCCAGTTTTACCGTGCCGGTTAACTGTGAATCATCAAGCTCTTCGTTTAAGTCAGGGCGCGGCATAACCGCTGCAGATCCCAAGAAAAAATATCCCCAGCCCGCTTGTTGAAATGGTGCTATTGCGTTAAGGGACTGTGCTGTAGGAGCTTGTCCCGCCGCTAACGCAGCAGCGATGTTTTGTAACCCAAATACAGCACGACCTACATTAGGCCATTGCGCTGGGTCTTGAGTCAGTCCGTCAATACCAGGCCCTTGCTCATCGTAGGCTCCGACAATCGACTTTTCTTCGCGGGTATAGCGTAAGCCCGTTGTTAAGGTGAAATCACTGTTTAACAGCCAATCCAGCTGAGAGAATAAAGCAATACTATCTTGCTCTTGATAGGCGCTGTGCGCGAAAGCAGTACCGGACGGCGCGGGTGCTGCAGCAGGCGCAATAAAGCCTGATGTAACTGCAGATAGCTCGTTGATGGCGTTAGCCAAAGGCAGCAGATCGGGCGCGGCGGCATTAAAGAACGCACTAAAATCATCTTGCGTGGTAGTATCAAAGGTTAGATCTAAGTTTTGGCTGTAATAGTAAACACCTATTAAACCGCGCACATCTTCACTGGTGTAATGTAATCTAATTTCTTGAGAAAACGACTGCTGCTTGGCGTCGTTAGTGGCAGTAAGAAGGTCCGCATCAGAAAAGTCGGTATCTACCGTATCAAAGCTGTCAAACGCGCGGTACGCGCTTATGCTCACTAAATCCCATGCTTTGTTTAAAGCCACATCTAATTGAACTGATAGTCCCTTGTCTTTCATTTTTGAAAGGGGAGTTTGCGACAGCGAGGTTTTATAGTCATAAAAGTTATCGCGCCCGTAAATAGTCGCATTGAATGGCGGTTGTAGCAGCAGCGCATCAGTGCCAAATTTACCCGCTATGTCATTAGCCTGAATGTTGTTTTGAAAAGTAAGTGCGCCGCAGCATCGTTCATCTAGCTCGCCGTAATCAGCGATAAGCCGTACGCTAATGTCAGCTGTTGGAGTGTAAAGCAGCTGTGCTTTTATCGCAGAACGGTTACGGTTATTCAGGGTTTGCCCGCTGCGCTCATCGGTAATGAAGCCGTCGCTATGAGAGCTAAAACCCGAAACCCGCATGGCAAGTACATCGTCGATAAGCGAAAACGATGAGCCTGCGCTTAAACGAACCAAGTTACCATTGCCGATGATGGCTTCGGCAAAGCCGTCGCGCTCGTAGTGTGAAGGTGCGACCGTAGTTAACGTCATTGCGCCAGCGGCAGTATTCTTTCCGAATAGTGTGCCCTGTGGCCCACGCAACACTTCAATAGATTCAATATCGACTAAGTCGTTAATTAACGCGTTTTGTCGTGCACGGTACACACCATCTACGTATAAACCCACCGAAGACTCGAAGCCGAAGTTTTGTGAAGACGTGCCAATGCCGCGTATTGAAAACCCTGAATTTGTTACGCTTTGATTTTGAAACGCGCCAAAAGCAGGTACGTAGTTTTGCAGGTCAAACACATCTCGGCTTACGGTTTCAACTAGGTCTTGACCTGAGAGCGCAGTGACCGCAACGGGCACATCTTGCAAGTTTTGACTGGTCTTTTGCGCCTGTACAACAATGTGTTCCAGCGCCTTTTTGTTATGCGGAGTAGATAGAGCATTCTCATCGGCGTGAGCGTGGGGAGCCAAAGCAAGTGTCGACGAAACAATAGAGGCAATAAACGGCGAACTACACAGGCAACGCGTAATGGCGTTTTGTGGTGTAGATATGCTTAAGCTATTACAAGACAAAGCGTGTGTAAGTGACTTCATTTTGGTTCTTTTTATTTTTCAAAAGCGGGGGGCTTTAAACAAAATTAATCACGACAAGGTCGCGTCCAAATGCGTACAGTCCTTTACATTTTAAATACGCCAACTTCCCTATGACGTCGTGTAGTGCTTTTTCACTATACAATCTAATGAACATATATTGCACGCATTTGAAGCTATCATGTCAAATTTTGTTCGTAACGTGCAAAAAGCGAACGGATATTTGGCAGTGAATAGTTTCACATGATGCATACTCATTCAAAATATCAATTAAACTTATATCGCTGTTTTCCTTAGTATGTTGGTTGAAAGTTAACATATTAATAACATCAGGCAGCGGTATGACAGACATCTATTTAGTGCGACATGGTCAAGCGTCTTTTGGCAAAGCGAACTATGACAAACTTAGTGAACTGGGTGGGCAACAGGCCATTTGGCTTGGTGACTATTTCAAGCATCGCAATGTTGAATTTGATGCAGTTTTCTCTGGCGACATGGTTAGGCATCACGAAACCAAAGACGGTATTGCCTCGGGTATTGCTACTGAAGACTATACGCTACCTGAAGTTACAGTGAATAGTGCACTGAATGAATTCAATTTTCAGGCAGTGGCTACCGCCTATTTAACACGCTACCCAGAAGCAAAAGTACCTGAAGGTGCTTCGCCTTCTGAATATTACCGATTGCTAAAAAAAGCAATGCTTGCCTGGTCGCAAGACGAATTGGCGCATGAACTCCTTGATGAAACATGGGGTCAGTTCGAAGACAGAGTTCACAGTATGCTCACGCACCTTCAAAGTATAGATGCGAAGCGTGTTCTCGTTGTGAGTTCTGGCGGTGCAATTGCCATGATGCTCAAACACATTCTTGGCTACGATGCGGCCACCGTTGTAAATATGAATTTGCAGATCCGAAATGCCAGTTTTTCTCAATGCTTTGCCAATGCGCGAGGCGTTCACCTTAATAACTTCAACAGCGTACCTCACCTGGATGTGATTGACAGGTTACACGCCATTACCTACAGCTAAATGGGGCAGTTATGAACTTTGAATATAATGAAAAGACCCAAGCACTTTTAGAAAAACTAAAAGCGTTTATGAAAGAAGAAGTGTATCCAATTGAAAAGGAATACATTCACGCCGTAGAAAATGGCTCTGCCAACAATGGCGAAGGTCGTTGGAAAACGCCTGAAATGATGCATACATTGAAAAAGCGTGCAAAAGAAGCGGGTCTTTGGAATCTATTTTTACCTGAGGAATATAAGCCATATGGCGCGGGCTTGACTAACGCAGAGTATGCACCACTTTGTGAAGAAATGGGCAGAGTTTTGTTTAGCTCTGAAATCTTCAACTGTAGTGCGCCAGATACCGGCAATATGGAAGTGCTGGCGAAATACGGTAACGAGAGTCAGAAAAAGCAGTGGTTAGAGCCTCTCTTAAACGGGGAAATACGCTCAGCCTTTGCTATGACAGAGCCTGCAGTGGCATCAAGTGACGCGACAAACATCGAAACTTCCATTAAGCGCGATGGCGATGAATACGTTATCAACGGCCGTAAGTGGTACACCAGCGGTGCTATGAATGAAAACTGTAAAATTATGGTGGTAATGGGCAAAACTGATTTCGATGCGCCTCGTCACCAGCAGCAGTCTCAAATCTTAGTTCCTATGGACACCAAGGGTGTAACTATTGTTCGCCCAATGGCAGCAATGGGCTATTACGACGAGCCTATTGGTCATGCTGAAGTCTTGTTTGAAAACGTACGTGTACCGGCAGAAAACTTACTGCTTGGTGAAGGGCGTGGTTTTGAAATCGCGCAAGGGCGCTTAGGCCCGGGCCGTATTCACCATTGTATGCGCCTTATTGGCTGTGCACAGCGCGCGCTCGATATGGCCTGTGAACGAGTTGAAAGCCGAGTGGCGTTTGGCAAACCGTTGTCAAAACAGCAATCGGTTAGAGAAAGCATTGCGCAGATGCACTGTGATATTGAACAGGCGCGTCTGCTTACGTTGAAAGCGGCTGATAAGATGGATCGCTATGGCAACAAAGTATCGCGCGACCTTATCGCTGCTATCAAGATAGTTGCACCTACTATGGCCTGTAACGTTATCGACCATGCCATTCAGATGCACGGCGCTGCAGGTACAAGCCAAGATTTCGTATTGTCTGCCATGTACGCTTATGCGCGTACTATCAAGCTGGCAGATGGCCCTGATCAGGTTCACATGATGCAGTTAGGTCGTAATCTTATTGCTGAAAAAGCAGTCGCTGAATAAGTCAGTGTTGTAAATAAACAATACAAAAAATTACGGGTAAGGAGTGAATGTGTCTAAAGACAATGCGAAAGCCCCACATGTCATAGATTTAGCAGTGCTGAATTCGTATTTATCTTCTGCGTGCCCGAGTATTGGGCACGTCAAAAGCGCTGAGAAATTTGCGGGTGGGCAATCGAACCCGACGTTTAAACTTACTACGGATAACGGCGTTTATGTATTACGCCGTCAACCTCCGGGCAAATTACTGAAATCGGCCCATGCAGTTGACCGAGAATTTCGCGTTATCAACGCGTTGCAGGGCTCAGAAGTGCCTGTGCCCAAAGCGTACCATTTATGTGAAGATGCCAGCATAATCGGTAGCATGTTTTACATTATGGCCTATGTTGAAGGTGACATTTTCTGGAATAGCGCACTGCCTGAAATAGCATCTTCTGCTACTCGTGGTGCCATGTATGATGAAATGAACCGGGTGCTTGCAGCGCTTCACAGCGTAGATATTGAAAGCGCAGGCTTACGCGATTATGGAAGGCCTGGCAGCTACTTTGAACGTCAGCTAAGCAGGTGGACCAAGCAGTATCGTGCATCTGAACTTGAGCATGTTGAAGAAATTGAAAGTCTTATTCAGTATCTTGAAATCAACCTGCCAAAAGATGATGGTCAAGTCTCGTTGGTCCATGGCGATTTTCGTTTAGACAATATGATGTTTGATATGTCTGACCCTAAAAAACCAAGAGTAGTCGCGGTGCTTGATTGGGAATTATCAACGTTGGGGCATCCGTATGCCGATTTGGCTTACCAATGTATGCAGTTGCGCCTTCCCTCTGACATTGCGCACGCAGCTGGGTTAGGTGGTTTAGACAGAGAGCAGTTAGGCATTCCAAGCGAACAAGAATATATCAATGCGTATTGCGAGCGAAGAGGTATTGATGGCATTAGCAATTGGACGTTTTACCTCGCATTTAGTTTTTTCCGTTTAGCCGCTATTTTACAAGGCGTGGTAAAACGCGCACACGATGGCAATGCGTCAAGCGAGAAGGCTATGCAATTAGGCGCAATGGTGCGACCTCTGGCGCAAATTGCGAACCAAACCATTCACCAAAGCGAATAAACGCCATATAACGTATTTAATGACATGTCATGCTATCAATAGCGTGCTCGTCGAACAAAGCAACTGGAGACAGTATGAAAGCAATTGTATGCGAATCTTTTGGACCACTTGAAGAACTTCAATTTAAAGACGTTGCAGACCCAGAAGTAAAAAAAGGGCATGTAGTCGTAAATGTTGAAGCCGCAGGGGTGAACTTTCCAGACGGACTATTGGTGCAAGGTCTGTATCAAATGCAGCCAGACTTCCCGTTTATTCCTGGCAATGAAGTGGCAGGCACCATATCTGAAGTAGGTGAGGGCGTAAGCCATTTAAAAGAAGGGCAACGAGTTATTGCGTTGTCTAACTTAGGTGGTTACGCAGAAAAAGCGCTGATCCCTGCCACTCATGTTATGCCGTTACCTGATCCCATCCATGTTAATGAGGGGGCTGCTCTTGTAACTGCGCATGCGACAGCACATCACGCGTTAAAGCAGCGCGCAAAACTGCAGCCAGGCGAAACACTGGTTGTAACCGGCGCAGCGGGTGGTACTGGCTTAGCAGCAGTGCAAATAGGCAAGATTATGGGCGCTAAAGTTATTGCAGTTTGCTCAACAGAAGAAAAGCTGGCGCTTGCTAAAGAGTATGGCGCAGACGTTTTAATTAACTACAAAGAAAAAGATCTCAAAGAAACGCTGAAAGAAGTCACAGGCGGCAAAGGTGTCGATGTAGTTTATGAATGCGTTGGCGGTGACACATTCCACGCTTGCAGCCGCAGTATGGCATGGGAAGGGCGTTTACTTGTGGTTGGCTTTGCTGGCGGTGAGATCCCGAAATTCCCGGTTAATTTGGCGCTGGTAAAAGGCTATTCAGTCATGGGGGTATTTTGGGGTTCGTTTACTCAGCACGATCCAAAAGGCTTTGCGGAAAACATGCAAGAGCTTTTAACTTGGTATGTGCAAGGTAAGGTAAAGGTGGTCGTAGATGAAGCATTACCCTTAGAACAAGCAACGAAAGCCATGGCCAAGGTAATGAACCGGGAAGTGAAAGGTAAGATGGTGCTTGTGCCCTGATCCTACAAGCCTGACACGTGGGTAACTTAACAATAAAGCCTGAACAATCGATGTTCAGGCTTTTCTTGTTAACAGTGGGTTATTCCATAAGCCACATTCGGGCGCTTCTTCCTGGTACATAGAACTTGTGCCACTGAGTTGTAATATATTGCACATCATTACTTAACGTATCGCGGTAATTTCTATACCACCACAAATTGTCCGTAGATGTATCTACCCATATATCTTGGCCGTCTGCGCATTTATTAATACCCACAACGCCTTGATGGTCACGCTTGAAGAAAATAACGCAGTCATTATGACTTACCACTTGCATGCCACTGCCCTGAACTCCGTTATGGAATTTAACCATACCCTTGATGTCATCACGCTTGTACAAATCTACCCAACGATTATCACCACTTTCATTGTTATCTGAGTACAGTAATGGAACACCACCGTCACGGCCTAGTACATAGGCATTTGCCAAATGTTCGTCGGTAGGGTCAAGTAACTGGTAGCGGAAGCCGTCGTTTAGCGGGATGTCGTGGGTAATACTAAATGTGATGGCCTTGTCGCCTGATAAAGCCTGACCGTACGCTCCTGGGTCAACTAAGGCATTCATCGAACCACCGAAGCTAAATGCACTGCGTATCTGCGCGAAAAGCGGGAAGTCGTAGGCCGAGTGACCTGTTGCTGATAAATAAGGTGCAAGGAAGTTATCATACTCACTAGAGCCTGCACCGCCCGTGGTAATTATTTCTCCGAAAACATGCACGCCGTTTTTTATATTGCTGTCGAACACCGCGTTGATATGATAGTTGGTCATGTGCTTTGCAGCATCAACGCGGAAACCGGTTACACCCATGTCTTTTAACGCCTGAAGATACGCTTTTTGCTGGGCTACTACCCAATTATTGGGGTCTAGGTCGGGCAAGCCAGGATCTGGCGCGGCGCCGCATAATCTATTGTACTGAACATCGCCCACGTCGCTGTAGTTACTAATGCA
Organism: Alteromonas sp. DY56-G5; assembly: GCF_041414725.1. Classification (NCBI taxonomy): domain Bacteria; kingdom Pseudomonadati; phylum Pseudomonadota; class Gammaproteobacteria; order Alteromonadales; family Alteromonadaceae; genus Alteromonas; species Alteromonas sp. DY56-G5. Next base: position 37,105 of record NZ_JANHZQ010000021.1, read on the forward strand.
CTTAGGGCCACCTTGATCATACGTACCGTGGAAGTCACCACCGCCAAAAAGGCCGCTACTTACATCACCAAACAATGTGATGCCATTGTAGTATCCCTGATTTGAAGAGTACTGCTGTAGTATTTCACTTCCGGGGTAGTTTAAGTCTGAACGTTTCCATGCTTCGTTCGCCATATGATTAAAGACAATATCCGCATAGGTCTCTACACCTTTGGCATTTAATGCATTAACCATCGCTTGAAAGTCAGCAGTGTCACCAAGTGGGTTATCAATAACTCGATAGTCCTGTGGTTGATATCGCGCCCACCACTGATCACCTGTCGATTTATAAGCAGGCGAAACAAGTACTTTGGTGTAACCAAGATCCGCAATTTCCTGGGCTTTTGCGGCTACGTCGTCGTAGGTCCAGTTAAATGCGTGTAGTATAACGTCGGCATAGCTTTGATAACTTAATGTACTCAGTGCTGCGCCTATTAGAACGCCAGCCGCATGTTTCTTCATCTTCATAGTGTGTCCTATTTTATGTGGAAGCGAGATAAAAGATGAAAGTAATGCTTACATTTTGTTTACAAATAATAAACATCATGCATACGTATTCAATTCACCTTTAATTTTAAATTAAAGGAAAGGTGAACAATCAAGATGCGCAGGGAAGGGAGTACAGTTAGTTATTGCAATTGGGTTAGCGGCTCTTAGTTGCGCAGCACTGTTTGAATTTTTTGTTGCTACCGCAAACACAAGGTAGGTTTCTCCCGTATTTAATTTTGCCGCAGTCGTCGTGTAATACGCCGTCGTGATAACGCCACTTACCGTCTTCAACACTAAAATTCGACGTTTCGTGAAGCTGATACATGCTTTTATTTTCAAAATAGTAAGCAGTGAATTCAACAATGGCATTATTGGGTTTGGAGATGGACTTTAAATTAGTCTTAGAGATTGGCTCGGCGTTGGTTACTGCTTCGACTTTAGCGTCGGCATGTACAGTACTGTCTATCGAACTATCTTCAGTACTACTGACCGAGTTACCTACCAAGCTATCTACGGAGCTAGCCGCTAGAGTGGGGTGAACTTTAAGTGCGAACCATGTCGCACCTTGTGCGCTTTGCGCCAAATCCTCTACAGAAAGACCCTGCTGCTTTTCTTTGGTGTAGGTTTCAAGAATATACTGATAATGCGCTGTAGCGTAGGCTGAAAAACGGGAGCGCATAAGTTGCTCTGCAGAACTAGGGTGTTTATCACCCTTAATAAAAGGCCCGCAGCATTCGTCGAAGGATTTTGATGAGCAACAGTAGCAGCGCATAAGACAACTCGCAGTTTAAGAGTAAAACAAAGCGCTACAGTATAAGTATAAGTTGCGTGAGCTCCAACTTTTTTAGACGTAAATATTGCCGATATTCAAAGATTCCTTGGCGGTCCATGCCAGAGGGTACATGTCAGAGATTTCAAGCCAAAGAGTTGTATGAAAATAGATATTTAGGTTTTGTTTACGCACCGCTACTCAGGCTAACGTAAGATGGGGCAAACGCAAGATGTAAGCATAAACAGGCTTTGTATTACCAAGGACCTAATGCTACGTTTTGTTCGTCATTAATACTGTTAACACGTACATTCACTAGGCTGACAGAATAAAGCTCACACAGCTTTCTGATCATTTCACTGTCGGTTGGTTGAAGGTCTAAATCAATGTTTTCCACATACAGTGTTTTACACTGGCCACCTGTAATCAGCTTACTGATCCATTCGGGCATTTTTTCTTTTTCAGGTTTTTGAATACGGATAGCGTGATCTACAGTTTTCGAAAACGACACCGTATTTGAAAGCAGATAATTCCAACCTTTGTCGTTACTTCCTTTTCCATTACCTTGTTTTTCGCTAGGAAACCCTTCTATCGGCAAAGGTAGTTGAACAACATTTGAAACCGAAGCGCGTAAAGCATTGAATCGTGAAACTGAAGATGTGTTCATAGTAAAACCCTTTATGCATTTGCCCTTAAGTTCATAAATCGAACTTCAGGAATATTGTTATTGATTGATACTGGTTGCTTGTACAGTGTGTATGTGTATACAGTATTCTTAAAGGAGGACTTTGGCAAGTATTTAGTTGTACTTTTTTCACACAAATTGGTGTTTTCTCAGTAACTACATAAAAGATAATGGTTTTTTTGTGCTATCGAATTCTGAAGGAAGTATTCATACTCCGATTAAGGTAAGATGCGCGCGAATTTTACATAGAAAACTACTGTATAAAGCTGGAGGAGCGTTGAGCGCATTAATACATTTAGGCTACTTGGGGATGTTCTTATCGGCATTTTTGGCAGCCACTATATTGCCTTTTAGTTCTGAAATCGTGCTTAGTGCTTTATACAGTAGTGGGTTGAACTGGGTGTTGTTGCTTGTTGTTGCTTCGTTGGGAAATGTACTTGGCTCGGTGGTTAATTATGCATTGGGCTTCAAGTTCGGAAAAGAAATTGCGACCGATAAGTTAAAAGTGAGCGAAGCGGCGTTTAAACGTGCAAGCTACACCTTTACAAAGTGGGGGAAGTGGAGCTTGTTTTTATGCTGGGTACCTATTATTGGCGACCCTATTACTTTAGTAGCAGGTGTACTTAGATGCCCGTTTTGGTTTTTTATTCTCGCGGTAACGCTCAGTAAAACAGCGCGTTATGCTGCGCTGCTTTACGTACTTGTTTAAAAGGTTTTCGACTTTAGTTTTCTCACGCCACTGCGTTTTTGCCTCTCGACTTCTTTTGGCTTTTCTTCTGATACGTCACATACCACAGCTTCATTCTTGGGCTCATTAATATCAGTCCAATCATCCAATACCAAACGGGCTCTTGCCAAAACGTCTTCTGCGACCAGCTGAAATGAAGTAGTGCAAGGGGCAGGATCAGGTAAATGCTGTTGTGAAGCTTCTGCCACTTTTTTCCCATGTTGCGCTGGATACGCTTGAACGACGTAGCGGTGAGAGCAAAAAGAAGAAGTAACGCTGCCATGCCAACAATGATGTATGGCCTGCTTACTATCTCGCTAGCCACTAGTGCCATATCAAGCTGGATTTCAAACACAATGTATGTGAGCAGGTGTGCAAAGGCGTACACAAAGGTGTATACGCCAATCATACGTCTGAATTGCATCGGTTCTGGGCTTGGTAGCCATTTAGCAAGTGGGCTAAGAGTAAGCGTTAGTAAAAGAAAGTGAATTGCCCAGGTTCCAGTCTCATTGATGAGCGTGTTTACAGGGTCTGGACCAAGCTGATCGGTTACCCCTGCAAAAAACAACCAGGCGATATAGCCCAATGCGAAAAGGTGAATAAGACCTTTTAGGCTGCGGCGTTGCCAAACAGAGAGTCGAAATGGTTTTTTTCTTAACGGCATTAAATGAACAACTTAATAATAATGTTTAATAGCTTCGGTCATGAGATATTGGTTAGAAGGGCTAGCTATTTGCTCGTAGCCCTATAAAACGTACCAGCTAGTAATAACGGGACAAGTCCATATCTTTGTATAGCGGCGCGACTTCGCTGTAACCGTTGAACATTTGGGTGTCGATGCGATTTCTGGCGAGTAGCCCACCTGTGGTTATTCTACGCTCGCTGGCCTGGCTCCACCTTGGGTGCGACACGTTTGGATTCACATTGGCGTAAAAGCCATACTCGTTGGCAGCCAGTCGATTCCATGTGGTAGGCGGCTTCTTGTCGGTAAGGCGAATTCTCACAATAGACTTAATGCTCTTAAAACCATACTTCCACGGTACAACAAGCCTGATAGGCGCGCCGTTTTGAGGTGGCAAGGTCTTCCCGTAAAGACCAACCGACATGAGCGTTAACGGGTGCATGGCTTCGTCAAGACGCAAACCCTCTACGTAAGGGTAATCAATACCACCACCGGTAAAGCGGCTTCGTTGACCGGGCATTTGCTCAGGGTCATATAAAGTTTCAAATGCCACATATTTGGCTGACATTAATGGCTCGGCTTGTTTTAACAACGCCCCCAACTCAAACCCAATCCAAGGCACCACCATCGACCATGCTTCCACGCAGCGCAAGCGGTAAATGCGTTCTTCAAGGGGAAAACGCTTTGTCAAGGCATCGTGATCAAGCTCAATGGGGTTTTTAACCATCCCGTCAACTTTTAACGTCCATGGATTAGTTTGAAATTCAGTCGCATTTTTGGCTGGTGCATCTTTAGATGTGCCAAACTCATAGAAGTTGTTGTAGCTGGTCACTTTATCTTCAGGCGTTCGGGTTTCCGTTATTTGAAACTCAGGGGGCTGACTAAACTCCAGCGCCTTTCCCTTAAACGCTGCCTTCTCTTCTTCATCTTCCCAAAACCAACCGGCAGCGCCTGCCGACTTCGCCAACAGCGTAGACGCTCCCACAAAGCCCATAGATTTGAGCAATGAACGGCGACTCTTGTAAACGTCTTCATTGGTTACGTCGTTATCAGTTAATTTTACTGAGGGTTTAAATGGTTTTGGCATTACGTCACCTAAATTATGATAAGACTATGAGAAATGGTCGTCACTTCGCCCAGTACATTTAGCTACGTTAATGTAACGAGTAAGTTCAACATAATAAAAAAGACCGAGAGTACGGTCTTTTCATTTCAATTAATTTGGAAAAACAAAACAATCTACATATGCAGACTATCTTGAATACCGCCTTGTTTAGGTGAAAAGATATTACTGTATAGGCGAGATGCGAATTCATCGGTCATACCCGATATATAGTCGGCGAGAACGCGCATACCATTGCCGCTCTCGCAGGCCTTACGCCAGCGAACTTGAGTGTTTTCGGGAAGTAAGCGGTCGGGATCTGATGCAAAGGCTTCAAAAAGCTCCATAACCACCAGCTGTCCTTTGTATTCAAGAAGCTGCACATCGGGGCGGCGTATTACTTTGTTAAACACAAAGCGTTTGAAAAGCTCCAAGGCTTGTGCAAAATGTTCAGGCATTACGGCGTTGAACGCCAGTAACGGGTGAGCGAAACCCTCAACGCCTTTTATTTCAATAGCTGTAATAAAGCTATTTACCAGCGCGCCTATGGCATTTTTTCTTTCGTGATGTGCAGCGCTAAATAGCTTATTGGTTAGCACTTCTATATTGTCTGAAAGCCACGGTACATCTAGCGCTTTTAGCGGCGTGGTTACATCCTCGACAAAGTGATGCTTGTCGACCATATCCATTACAATGGCATCTTCTAAGTCGTGAATGCCATAGGCGATATCGTCAGACAGTTCCATAATTGAGCAGTCGAACGATTTAAATTGCGTTTTACTGTGTGCATTCAGTTTTGCAGTAAACTGCATAAACCCATCTTTATCTTCATTGCTAAATGGCGTAAGTAGCCAGTCGAACAGGGGCTCATCGCAGCGAAACAGACCTTTTGGCGGATGCCAGTCGTGGGCCTTCACCTGACGAAGTGAAACAGGGCGCTCTGGCGTAGGTCCTTTACTATGAAGGGCATCGATAAAATTCGGATATTTAACCAAGCCTAACACGCTTCTTCTGCATAAATTCATGCCGTGTTCGGCGGTATAGGGCTCTAGCTGAGTGATGATCCTAAAAGTTTGTCCGTTTCCTTCAAACCCGCCGTATTGGTGCATCATGTAATTAAGCGCAATTTCACCACCATGGCCGAATGGGGGATGACCAATATCGTGAGCCAAACAGAGGGTTTCGATTAACGTAGGATCAAGCGCTAACGTCGAGGCAATATCTGGAAATTTCACCCAAAGTTGGGCAGTAATACCGGTGCCAATTTGGGCGGCTTCTAGAGAGTGGGTTAGTCGAGTGCGATAGAAGTCGCTCAGCCCCACACCGAGCACCTGGGTTTTTGCCTGCAATCTACGAAAGGCGGCGCTGTGAAGAACGCGCGCTTTATCACGTTGATATGGATTGCGATGATCGCCGTCTCTTGTTTCGCTACGGGGTAAACGACGCTCGTGTAATGCTAATTCCCAATCGCTTGTTGCCAAAAAAACCTCGCTGCCTTGCTTTGTATGCTACTTCTATTCGTCAGTATAGTGATTTATGGGCTGTTAGCCGCCTCGCTCACATATCGTCTTGCGTAATTTCATCAAGACTTAAAGAAAAGCTTGGTACGTAACGCGTTAAGAAGTAGTCCACCTCTTCAGAATGATATTCTTTAAGGGTTTTATCTAATCTTTTCTTAGCCAGCTTAAACTCTTGGTTACCAGCAGCTAATTCTTCAAGCGTTTTTAGGTAAGCGCAAAGTACGTCTGCTGCTTTCACAATAAAAGCTTCTTCTTCACTATGGTAGTGATGATCAATAAGCGCAGCGTAGTCTTCTCGAAATGCTTCTGGTGCCATTTCAATTAGCTTGTTCTCTGCAATTTTTTCGATCTTTTTATATTCTTCTTTAATCGCAGGGTTAAAGTATTTCACTGGGGTAGGGAGGTCTCCGGTGAGTACCTCCGACACGTCGTGAAATATTGCCATGGTAGCAATACGATCAGGGTTTAGTGTGCCGCCAAAAAACTTATTTTTTATTAAAGCAAGTGCGTGGGCAACCATGGCCACCTGCAAACTGTGCTCCTGCACATTTTCTGTGCGCACGTTGTGCATTAGCGGCCAGCGATTAATAAGCTTTAAGCGCGCCAGGTGCGCAAAAAAGTGACTTTTATCAGACACATTACGCCCCTTGCTTATACGTTCTAAAGAAGTTGCCAATACGATGCAGAGCAGGCACCAATACATCGCTGTGCGGTAAAAATACTAATCGAAAGTACGTGCCTTCGGTCAGGTTAAACGCGCGACCGTGTACCAGCAGAATTTTTTCAGAGCTTAATAAGTCCAGCACCATTTGTTCGTCGTTTTGAATGTTGAATTTCTTCTCATCTACTTTGGCGAAACAATACATGGCACCTTTAGGTTTAACGCACGAAATACCGTCAATGCCGTTTAGCATATCTGTAGTCACGTCGCGCTGAATGCGAAGACGCCCGTTTTCTTTCACCAAGTCGTCAATGCTTTGATAGCCGCCTAACGCAGTTTGAATAGCACTTTGACACGGTACGTTAGCGCACATCCGCATGGAAGACAGAATATTAAGCCCTTCAATATAGTCAGACGCTAATCGCTTATTGCCGCTGACTACAAGCCAGCCAGAGCGAAAGCCCGCCACACGGTAGTTTTTGCTTAAACCGCCAAAGGTAACAAAAAAAACATCGTCAGCCAGTGAAGCAATACTGGTGTGTTTTGCTTCATCGTAAAGAATTTTGTCGTAAATCTCGTCGCTAAATACAACAAGTCCATGTTCGCGGGCGACTTCAACCACATCTTGTAAAAGGGCTTTGTCGTAAACTGCGCCGGTTGGGTTGTTAGGGTTGATCAGTACGATCGCGCGAGTTTTACTGGTGATTTTACTTTTTATGTCGTCAATATCTGGGAACCAGCCTGCTTGCTCGTCGCAGCGATAATGAACGGGTGAACCTGACGAGAGGCTAACTGCTGCTGTCCAAAGCGGGTAGTCAGGGCTTGGAATAAGCACTTCATCGCCATGATTAAGTAGCGCCTGCATTGCCATCATAATTAACTCAGATACGCCGTTACCAATATAAACGTCGTCTACACGGATGTCTTTAATGTTGCGCTGCTGGTAGTACTGCATCACGGCCACACGGGCAGCATAAATTCCTGTCGAGTCTGAATATCCTTGAGACGTAGGCAGGTTATGAATAACGTCTTTTACGATATCGTCAGGGGCTTCAAATCCAAATGGGGCAGGGTTACCGATATTCAGCTTTAATATGCGGTGTCCTTCGTCTTCCATTTTGCGTGCTTGCGCAGCGATTGGGCCTCTAATGTCGTAACAAACGTTATCTAATTTATGTGAGCGAGATACAGTTTTCATGGTCTATCTGGTTGATTTACATACCCTGAGATTATCGCAATACAAAGCCATATGCGATGGCCTTTTTGCAGTATTTCTGCTTTAAGCACTACTTTTTTCACCAAGTGGCTATTTATTAATCACATAACGAGATGAATGATCCGCTTGTCACTTAAGTATAAAATTTATGTTAATAGCTTGTGAACTTTTCATTCAGCGCCTATCGTAGTAGTAAGGCGTGTATAAAAAACGCGTTAGTAACAAACAGGCTAACAAGCAGAGGTGATAAGAATATGTCGCACCATTTCAAAGAAACACCAGAGAATGCAATCACGCAAAGTGGTATAGCACGCGTTATTCCCTGTAAAGAATTAGACGTTGGCGACCCTATAAAATGGTTGTCATTGGCATTACGAGACGCTATGCGCGCACCAGGTCTCACATTGTTTTATGGCGTTCTCTTCGCGGTTATTCCGTGGTTTATTATGTACTTGGTTGAAATGACAGGTTGGCACTTGGTCATTCTACCGGCCATTGTTTGCTTTATGTTGGTAGGTCCATTTTTGGCTGCTGGTCTTTATGATGTGAGCTGGGAAATGGAGAAAGGCCATAAGCCCACGTTACGCCATTCTTTGCGTGCAATGCGCAGAAATGCGTTTAACGAGTGGGGCTTTGCCATTTTACTTATGGTGATGATGATATTCTGGTTGCGTGTTGCATCGCTAATCCATGCACTTTATCCGCCTTATATCGAAAACGATTTAGAAAGCTTATTACCATTTTTAGCACTAGGCACAATTGTTGGTGCGGGTTTTACATTGGCCATGCTTTTCATTACGGCGTTTACCCAACCAATTTTGATGGAACGCAAAGTTGACCTTGCCACCGCTGTATTAACCAGTGTTAACGCAGTGTGGCTTAATAAGGTCCCCATGCTTATTTGGGGGGCGATCATCTTTACCACCGTTGCGATTGGTTACGTAACCGGGTTTATTGGTTTTATCGTGTTAATGCCTATAATCGGCTACGCGTCATGGCATGCTTATATTGATGCCATTGAAACTAAGCGCGAACGCAAATATGAGTAATTGCCCACGCTTTCTGTAATTTAATTACGGAAATGGTGAGGTTTTCTGTACGTTAGATGCGCTTTATCATTATATATTTTGTTAAAATTACAGTTTTAAGGCCCCAAAAGGGGCCTTTTTATACTTAAGTCTTATATTTCTTTCTTCCTACAAGTTCCATCGCTAGATACATTAGTAATATGTAATCTAAATTAATCTCGATAAAACAGTGATTTAGCCTAGTAACAATGGTGTAACAAACTGATTTACCACACATTTACCCCCATTACACAATCATTCAACAGAAAAGTTCTAATTCTTGATGCATAAATAAAGGGCGTTGAGCGAATTGTTGATTGTTCAGCTTTGTTCAACCAAAAACTAAGAGTTTGCCACAAACTTGATTAAAGCCTTTATCTACACATTGAGGAATTAAACATGAAACCAGTTAAATCGAAACTAGCCAACGCGGTAAAAGTGCTAGCTGTAACTGCAACCGCAGCATTTAGCGTTAACGCAACTGCCGCAGCACCGCAAAAAGACATACGCTTTGTAGGCGAAACCCAATTTGCAGGGTTTTGTAAAGCTGTGATAAATGATGATGTTAGAGTACTTCGCTCTAGTCTTTCACGTAACGTAGGTCGCATTGGTGCTAGTCAGCGTGAAGTGTTGCGTATGGTAACGTCTGAAGAAGGATTAACGTGCAATGGCAGTAGCCTAATTGAGTTTTCAGTTGAGCGTCACGCTGATGCCGTACATGAATACTTAACGTCGCGTAGCTAAGGCGTGGTAGCGGTTACGATAAATCCAGAAAAAGCGGGCTAGCTTGCACTCATCGTCAATCACGTTGACGTAAATGGTGAAAACTAGACCCGCTTTTTGTCTTACTTTTTGCTTTAAAATGCGCCTTAATTAGCGATTTTAATATACGTGGCTACACGCGCTTTACTGGTTTTAAACAAACGTTGCGTTTTAAACCTAAGCTTTAGTAGCAACACGTAAGCAAGTGGTACTAAGAACAAGCTGGTTAGTGTTGAGAACACCAGCCCACCAATGATTGCAATGGCCATTGGCGAGTAGGGAGGGCCGTCGCCGCCAATTCGAGTACTCCCCATCGCAAGTGGAATAAGCCCTAGAACTGTAGTGGCTACTGTCATCAGAATAGGCCTGATACGTGTCATACACCCTTCAATTACTGCGTCATACAGCGACAGACCTTCATTGATGAGCTGATTAATTCTGTCTACCAATACGATGCCATTGTTAACCACAATACCCATCAGAATCAGCATGCCAATCATCCCCATGATAGACATAGATGTGCCTGTAACCATGAATGCCCAAAAAACACCTGTAAAGGAAAACAGTAGTGACGTAATTACAGATGTTGGAAGAATTAGCGATTCAAACAGCGCGGCCATCACAACGTATATCATGCAAAGCGCTAATAGCATATTCATTTGCATTACGGCATTGGCTTCATCCTGGCGAGAGAAGCTGCCGTCTAGCGTCCACTTATAGCCTGTCGGCAATTCGATATTAGCTAATGCTTTTTCTATGCGTTCACGAGCTTGTTCGGTGGTGGTTTCACCCTCTAGATTTGCACCAATAGCTAGCGCTGTTTGACGATAGTTGCGGTTAATTTGCGAAAGCTGTGGCACCACAGAGAAATCTGCAATCATGTTCAGCGTTACCGATTGACCCTGTGTAAACCCAATATTGATGTTCTTAAGTTCGCTTAGCGAGGCTTGAATATCGCTGCCAAACTTAAGCTGCACCGCCACTTCTCCGGCGTCACCATAGCGGAATGTACGTAAATTACTGCCGCGTAGTGCCGTAGAGATAAGTTTAGCCACATCGTTTACTTGTATGCCAAAGCGGTTTGCTTTCTCTCTGTCTATGCGTATTTGAACCTCATCACGGGTAGATCCCGTGTCGGCTTTTACATCTTCCAACCCATCTATGGTGGAAAGAATAGGAATGATTTGCTCTGAAATAGTGAGCAAGGTTTCTGAAGATTCCCCCAACAGCGTTACTCTTACGCCACCACCGTTGCCGCTATCCCACTGGAAAGAGGGGCGAGCACGCACAAATGAAGGCATGTTTTCACGAATATCCTCCTTGATTTTTCCTACACTTACGGGCAATTCATCATTAAGCGTGATACCACTTACCGCATGGCCGGCAGTAAAATAGGTATACACCTGCTTAATATGAAAGCGTTCTTGGTTTTCATAAAGATATGCTTCCATTTTATCGACTGTTTTTTCCACTTCTTCTAGAGTGAAGTTTTGCGTCACATGGTAATTAAGCCAAATACGCTCTTGGTTGTCGTTACCCTCATCGTCAGACGTAACCACCTGCATAGGCACAAAGGTCGACGCGAGAATAAGCAGAGCAATAACACAAGTTACGCCCTGGTGTTTCAACATCCAGTTAAGCGCACGACCATAGCCTTTTATGTAGGACGGTGTTTTAGGCGTTTTTACAACAGGGATCTTTACCTTAGTTGTCAGCAAGGGAATAAGTGTTTTAGCAATGAAAAGCGACGCGAACAGAGATATACAGATAGCCACAGCAACGTGCTCTAGGAAAATAGTCACGTCTATTTTTACCCCAATAATATTAGGTAAAAACACTATTGCCGTGGTTGCAGTTCCGGCAATGACTGCAAGACTGACTTTGTTTACACCAATCTGGGTGGCTCGCTTAATGTCTCCCTCTTGTTGGCGTTCTTGAAATACGCTTTCAGTGATCACAACAGCGTTGTCTACCAGCATACCCACGGCTAGCATGAGGCCCATTAACGATAAGATGTTGAGGGTATAGCCCAATAAATACATCACGCCTAAGGTAATACAAATCGAGAATGGCACTGAAAGCACGACGATTAAGGTGGTGGTAAGCTGGCGCAAAAATAAGTACAGCACAATCACTGAAAGCAACGCACCTAAAAGGCCAGCGTTTAGCAAATCGCCCAGCGACGAAGTCACGCTCTTAGCGGTGTCGTCCATTACAAATAAACTAATGCCTGTAAACTCAGGGTCTTCCTTGGCTTTTTCGATAACCTTCATTACCGCGTCGGAAACTTCTACAAGATTGCTGCCCGATTCGCGAAATACGTTAAAGCCTACCGCAAAGGTGCGATCTAAATGACGTCCTTCATTGCGTTGAGGAAGCTCGTAAGTCACGCTGGCAATATCAGACAAGCGAACGCTGCGGGTAACCCACATGTTTTTAAAGTCGTTTACATCGGTAAATTCGCCAGTTGGGTTAACCAGAATTTTTTCACCGTTATTGTACATGTAGCCCGCGGTTAGCGAGAAGTTGGCGTTTTGAAGCTGCTGCTCTAAGCGTGTACCGTCTATTTGGTAGGCCGCCATTTTCTTAGGATCTAAGCGAATAGTAATTTGACGCTTCATGGTGCCGTATAGCTCAACTTTCGATACACCCGGAACACGCTCTAGCGGTCGCTTAAGGTTACGTTCAAGCAAGTCGTAAGCATTCGATAAGTCGCGGTCGCTCGATACACGCAGCTGGAATATAGGCATATCGTTGGTGTTAAATTTATACACCATGATCCGCTCTATATCGTCAGGAAGTTTGTGGCGAATAGCGTCAATCTTCTCCCGCGCTTCAATACTTTTGGCTTTAAGGTTTTCATCCCAATCGAACTCTACAATGACCTCAGCCATATTGTCGTACGACCGTGCCCTTAATCGCTTTATCCCCGACATGGTAGCAACAGCTTCTTCAACCGGACGGGTTATCATCGTTTCAATCTCAACAGGCGTTGCATCAGGGTAGGGGATCTGCACTACCATTTCTGGAATATCAATCCCAGGGAATTTCTCTAAAGGCAATAAGCGGCCAGATACAATGCCGAACAGCAACATAGACAAAAACAGCTTTCCGATGGTAACGGGCTTATTTAACGCAAAGCGTGCAAGCGAGGCGCCTATACCTGCAATTTTTGAAAGGTGCGGCTGTGAAGCTATGTCTGTCTCGCGTTGATTCGGGTCACGTGTTTGGCGCTTGTCAGTGTGGGTTTCAGAACTGTTATTAGCGTTGTGAGAAGGTGTACTCATAGTACACCTCCTTTCGACATTGCTCCTTCGTCACCAAAGCCCGCATTAGTATTAACAGACGTTTTCTGCGCAACGTTTTTCTTAACGTCGAACAGGCTGTAAAGCACTGGCAGTAATATGAGGGTGAGCAAGCTTGCAAACAGAAGGCCGTATATAACGGTGATGGCCATTGGCGTGCGAATTTCAGCACCTTCACCAAAACCAAACGCCATAGGCAATAGACCCAACACCGTAGTAAGTGTAGTCATCACAATGGGGCGCAGGCGGGTCTTTGCAGCATCTAGAATAGCGGTGTCTTTATCTACTCCTTGACGGCGTAATTGATTTATACGGTCAACTAATACAATAGCGTTGTTCACTACAATACCGCAAAGCATAATCAAACCGATAAATACCACCACGTTTAGCGGCGTATTGGTAAGCCACAATCCATACACAGAACCTGCGCCGGCTAGCGGCACTGCGAACAAAATAAGCAGAGGGTGCAGCAGCGACTCAAACTGTGACGCCATAACCAAATACACCATAAACACTGCAAGTGCCAGGGCAAACTGTAGCGAACGGAAGCTGCTTTGCATGTCTTCACTTTGTCCAGTTACTGTTGCACTTAAAGATAGAGGAAGTTGGGTTTCATCAATGACTTTATTAGCAACGGCAACCGCTTCATCAAGCTTACCTTTGGCTAAATTCGCAGATACCAGCGCTACACGCTGCTGTCCAACGCGGGTGATCTCGCTAGGACCTACACTCATGTAAACGTCTGCCACGGCACTTAATGGAATAGGTTGTGCAGAGCCTGGATTAACAACAATGGCACGCACGCTGGCGATGTCATCTCGCTGGTTTTCTTGCGTTCTTACTAGCACATCCACCTTTCTGTCTTCAACACTGTACTGTGTAGCGACACGGCCACCTACTTTGGCTGCAATAAGCTGAGAAACGGTTGATGCATCAAGCTCAAGGCGAGCAAGTTTGGCGTGATGGAAGGCTATTTTAAGCTCTGGGTTTCCGTCACGAATGCTGGTCGTTACGTCTGCAAAATTACTAAAACTGGCTAGCTTGGTCGCAATGGCGTCGCCATACTGCTGTAACTGATTTAGGTCGTAACCCGCAATTTCAATTTGAATAGGCGATGCAAAGCTAAATAGCTCAGGCTCTGAAAACGTTGCCTGAACCTGAGGTTTAAAGGCTAGGTAATCACGAAGCGCACGCTTTACCGCGTCCATATCGCCAGCTGTCGCCGAAGGCTGCATGACAATGTTTAAGCGGCCCCAATGATCGCCACCCTGATTAGGCGCAGCGCTTATAAGGCTTCCCGTACCAGACATGGCATAGGTGCGAAGCACCTTGGTTTCGCCGCCATCATTGTTATTTACTGCAACCGCAGCAAGCTCGCTGATAATAGCGTCGGTACGCGCTAGTGGCGAGCCCGCAGGAAGGGTCACTTCTACCGAAAATTCTCCTTGTGACAGGGTAGGAATAAGTTCCATACCTAGTCTTGGTACAAGCATTATCGCGCCAGCAGCAAGAATAAAGGCAGTAGCTAACACCAGCGCTTTGGCTTTAAGACTTACGCGCAGCAGTTTTTCATAAGTAGAAGCGAGAAGGTCAAACCCTTTGTTAAATACCCAGATAAGTGGTTTAAAGGCAACGCTTAATAACTTGCTGACGATATGCCATGCACCTATCACCAAGGTGACCAAGGCTGCAGGTAAAAATACAAAGATAAGTCTGAATACCCAACGAACTGGCAGGGTAACGTAATACATAACTTTGCCAAACGTCGACGTAGGAGGGGTAGGCGCTGGTGTAGTGAACACATCTTCGTGATCTAGCTGTTGCTTTTTCTTCTTATGTGCCATCGCAGGGATAAGTGTGAGCGCAACAACAAGCGATGCAGCTAAAGCGAACGACACGGTTAACGCTTGATCTTTAAACAGCTGACCTGCAATACCTTCTACAAATATTAGCGGCACAAACACGGCCATAGTGGTCAGTGTCGAAGCCACAATTGCGCCAGAGACTTCTTTTGTTCCTTCACTGGCGGCGGAATCCTCTGCTTTAGTGTTTTCAGCTCTTGAGTTTTCATTAGCTGTAGCGTTATCACTCCCAGCCACTTTTAATTTTTTATGGCGATCGATATTTTCAAGCACAACAATGCTGTTATCTACTAATAATCCAACAGCCAGCGCGATACCACCTAAGCTCATCATGTTTAAGCTTATATCGTTGGCATACATTAGATTAAAGGTAGCAATTACTGATACCGGAATAGAAACCGAGATAATAACGGTAGCCCAGAAGTCTTTAAGAAAAAGATACAGCACTAACATGGCTAAAATACCGCCCATCACTGCCGCTGATTTTACGTTATCTATAGCTTGCTTAATGAACACGCTTTGGTCATAAATTTCGCTAAGCGTGTAGTTTGAAGGCAAGTTGTTGTTGACCTCATTTAACCGGCTAGCCACTTTTTGCGCAACGTTAACGGCATTAGCATCGCCTTCTTTATAAATGGCAATTTCAATGCCTTCATTGCCGTTAAAGCGCGTTACCACATCACGATCTTTATAAGCACTCTCAACCGTTGCCACGTCTTTAAGTTGAATGTTTCTGCCTTCAAAACGCCCAATGAAAAGGTTTTCGATATCGCTCAGTGTTTCAAACTGATTCAGGGTTCTGACCAAAAACGCCTGGGCTGCGTTATCAATTCGACCGCCGGCCGCGTTAATGTTTTCAGCACTGACCCGGTCAATAATACGGGTAATAGGAATAGACAGCTGACTGGCTTTCTGCTGGTCGATAAGAATGTGTATCTCGTTTACTAAACCACCGCCAACGCGCACGGCTGCCACACCTTCTACCGACTCTAAAGCTCGTTTTACCTGTTGTTCGGCATATAAACGTAATCGCTTCATTTGCGCTACGCTTAAACTTGACGTATCGCTTTGTGCCGTCAGCCCCAGTTTAATTACCGGGTCTAGACTTGGGTTAAAACGAAGGAGTCTTGGCTTTTCTATATCAAGGGGAAGTTGTAATACATCAAGTTTTTCGCGCACTTCTAAGCTCGCGAAATCCATGTCAGTACCCCATGCAAATGAAAGCACTACGTCAGACTGGCCTGCGCGCGATGTGGACGTAACTTTACGTACGCCTTTTACTACGCCAATGGCTTCTTCAATGGGTTTTGAAACCAGTTGTTCGACTTCGCCTGGCGCTGCACCGTCGTAGTCAGTACGAATGGTGAGAGTAGGGTAAGATAAGTCAGGCAGTAGGTTAACCGACAGTCTGCCTAACGACACCATACCAAATAGCAATACCGCAAAAGTGAACATACTAACGGCAACAGGGCGCTTTACAGCAATATCTACAATACGCATTGTGTGAGTTCCTTGTTGGGCCGAATTAGCTGTTAACTACTTCAACAGGGGCGCTGTCTTTCAAGTTTTGGTGGCCTGCGGTAACCACTTCTTCATTACCGTTTAAACCATTAATAACTTCAACGACTTCGTTGTTTTCAAAACCTGTAGAAATATCAACTTTTTTAACTTTGCCGTTGTCGACAACGAATACACTATGATTATTATCGATGGTAACTAGCGCTCTACGAGGCAACAACGTGGCGTTAGCATGTGTTGCGTACTCAAGTGACACATCGGTAAACATGCCGGCTTTAAGTTTGTTATCTTCGTTAGGTACTTTTAAGGTTACTTTGAACGTGCCTGTGGTCGCATCGATGACCGGGCTTATACGTTCAACACTCGCGGTGATACTCCTGTCGCCTAAAGCCGCCACGGTAAGCATTGCACCTTGTCCAATCACTACGTTAGGTAGCTCATTTTCAGGCAGATACACAATGCCTTGAAGATTACGTTGCTGAACGATATGGAACATTCTCTCCCGTTGGAACGATTCGGTTAAGTTACCTACTTTTGCGTTTCGCTCTGCAATGTATCCATCAATTGGGGCTGTGATCGTTGCTTCTTTCAAATCAAGTTCAGCCAAGCGTACAGATGCTTTTGCTGATTCAAATTGCGAAGTGAGCTTGTCGTAAGTGTCATCGCTGATAAGCTTTTTGGAATAGACTTTGTTGACCTTTTCTAGTTCGCTTTCAATGCCAGCTAAATCAGCCAAAGCTTTTGATAAGTTCAGCTCGTAGCGGCGTTTATCAAGCTGTGCTAGTACCTGGCCTTTTTCAACATAATCACCTTCTTCTACGAAGATTTCTTCGATAATTCCAGACGCTCGCGCAACCACAAATGCTTCTTCACGGGCCTCTAAAATAGCGGTTGTATCGTAAGTGGACGTAATGTCGCCAGTAACAATGGTTTGGGTTTCAACGGGAATAGCAAAAACGGTTTCTTCAACTTCGGTGGCGTTGGCTTGGTCATTAATGGCATCAGCATCAGAACATGCTGTCATCGAGAGAGAGAGGGCAACAATACCGCTTCCAACAAGTAATTTGAGTGATGTTGGCGAAAACGGTAATAAAGAATGTGATGGTACAAAAGAGGTGTTGCTGTGCGTTGTAGTTTCCATGGTCAATAACCCTAACGTAGTTGTCGTTATATAATAATGACCATATACAGCAGCTAATATGCCAAAGATGTTAAATGATGTTAATTGTTATTAATATCAATCACTTATGAGTGTAACAAACAGTTTCAACGAAAAAGCCAACCCAAGTGGTTGGCCTTTTCTACTAATGCTTAGCGAGAATCGCTAAAAAGAGGCTGGTTCTACTATAGTTTATTAAACCAAAGTATAGCTTGTAGTGATCTCAACATTACCCGTTAGCATTAGCATGACGGAACAGTATTTTTCTGCAGAAAGCTGCACAGCGCGAGCAAGGGCCTTTTCACTAATGCCTTCACCTGACACCGTGTAATGCGCGTGAATTTTAGTAAATACACGAGGCGGCTCTTCAGCGCGTTCAGCTTCTAATTCACAGTTACAGGCTTCAATGTTAAAGCGCCCTTTTTTAAGAATATCTACCACGTCAATACTTGAACATGCACCAACTGCCAACAGCACTGATTCCATTGGAGATACGGCCTTACCGCTGCCGTCCATCACCGTTTTGTAACCGCTGTCTGTAGTTCCTGTAAAAGTTAAATCTTGATCCCAAGAAACACGTGCTTTCATTGTTTGTCCTAATGTCATAAAAATAAAAAGGAAGCTGCAAGACAGGCCAGTTTAGCGCTTCAATACAGCTGTGACATGTGCGTTTATTTGTTAAGGCGAACTGCATCTGGGCTAAGCGTGATTTTCTTTTGCTTATATAACGCCCCTAACGCTTTTTTATACGCGGCTTTACTCACGTTAAAATGAGAGTAAATGGCTTCTGGCGCACTCTTATCTGTTAGCGTAGAAATCCCACCGTGGGCTTCTAAGTCATCCAAAATGGCTTGTTGAAGTGCATCACGGCCACCTTTGTCTACGCGCTGAAGGGCTACGTCCACTTTGCCGTCGTCACGAATTGTTTTAATTACCCCTTCAGTAGCTTGCCCGACTTTAAGTGGCTTAAAGGCATCGCTATGGAAAATAAGACCTAAGCTTTTTTCATTGATAACGACCTTAAAACCTAAATCAGTTTTGGCATAAACCAAGCATTGCACTGTGTCGCCCTCGTTGAGATAGGCACTACTTTCCTTTAGAAAATAGTGAAGCTTGGTAGCACCTAAAATACGCTGGGTTTTATCATCAAAAAAGGTGTGAACAACATAGTACATACCTGGATTGACAGGTTGGGCTTGGTAGTCGTTGGGCATTAAAAGGTCGTTGTCTAAACCCCAGTCGAAAAATGCACCAAAGTTAGTGGCAGATACCGCTTTAAGTACCTTAGTTTCACCAACTTGAATCAAAGGTTTCTTCATGGTGGCATAGAGATCGCCGCGCTGATCTGTGGCTACAAATACGTCTATCTGTTGTCCTTCTGCGAGGGAAGTTTCTACTTCGTCAATCGCAAGGGTCACAGTTTGCAGCTCTTCAGCATCATCTATTTCTATTACGCAGTCGTTTTCGTCGTTGTTTTCGACAAGTGGCGCTAAAGCGTAGCCAAAAGGGTATTGGGCTACCACGCGTAATGTATTAATTTTTCCAATATTTATCATCAGCACTGACTTTTTAAAAAGAACAGGTAACATGATACTGGAATGAACGTAAGAGCTAAACCATTATGAAGTTAAATTGCGATTTAGGTGAGAGTTTTGGCGCATGGTCTATGCCGGTGGAAGCGGCCATTATGGCAGAAATTGATCAGGCCAACATTGCTTGTGGTTTTCATGCGGGTGATCCGTTAGTGATGAAGCAGGCTATTCGGTTAGCCAAACAACATGATGTGGACATAGGTGCCCATCCAGCCTATCCAGACTTACAGGGATTTGGTCGCAGAAGTATGGCGATTGCCGCTGATGAACTCAGCGCTATGATTCAATATCAAGTAAGTGCATTGAGTGGAATGGCAAAGGTTTGTGGGGCCAACGTGAGCTATGTGAAACCTCATGGCGCCCTTTACAATGACATGATGAAAGATACAGCTGTCATGCGCACAGTAATGCAAAGCATAGCCGAAATAAATATGCAGTCGTTAAATTCGCCCCTCGCACTAATGGTACAGGCTACGTCGCAAAATGCAGCGATTAAAGAAGCTGCGCAAGAGTGGGAGCTGCCGTTGTATTTTGAAGCATTTTCAGACAGGCGTTATACCGATGAAGGTTTACTGCAATCTCGCTTGATCGAAGGTGCCGTGTTAAGCGAGAGCGACGCATTGCTCCAAGCTAAACAACTTATATCATCGGGAACAGTAACGACAGCCTCGGGCGCAACACTTGCAATAGAAGCGGATTCTCTGTGTGTACATGGAGATACCAAAGGGGCGGTGAGTATTGCAAAGAAAATCAGAACATTTCTATAAACCTGCCTCATAAAAAACACATTTTACAAGAACAATACAAGAGGCTGTTACCCATTGTTGTGCTGAGAGAGGTATATCTAAAACCAAGTACTCAGAACCAAGCACTGACAGCCATTCAAATAACAAGGACAGTAGATGCAAGCTTTCGGTCGCATTAAGCGAATAGTTACTGCAAGTGCAGACGCCATTATTTTGTACTTTGATGGCGCAAACCTGGACGACGCGAATAATGCCTGTCATTGCATGCTGGCAGCGATAGATAGCAAAAAGAAAAGCAATTCATGGCGTTGGCTGCGCGAATGTGTGCCTTCCTATGACAGCCTGTTGATTATTTTTGATATGGCATTAATTGATAGCCACGGTGTATACCGTGCCATCAGTAATTTAAGCGCTGAAGACATGAGCCTGCAATCAGTCTCTTTGCAAGCAAAAGAGAATGAAAGTAGCGCCGTGATTGAAATTCCTGTTTGGTACGGTGCGCCTAATGCAAGTGATTTAAGTGTAGTGAGTAAGAAAACGTCACTGTCTATTGAAGAGATTATCGAATTGCACACTAGCACGACTTATAAAGTATACGCAGTGGGTTTTTCTCCGGGCTTTGCCTACATGGGTGATATTCCAGAAGCACTCAAATGTGCGCGACTAGGCACACCGCGCAAACGGGTACCCAAAGGTGCGGTTGCAATCGCTGACAGGCAAACTGCTGTCTACCCCAGTGAATCACCTGGAGGATGGAATTTATTGGGGCTTACGGCATTCGACATGCTCATTCATAAAAATGAGCAAAGTGAAGCGCGGTTAAAAGCAGGTGATGTGGTTAGGTTTGTTTCAGTTACTGAACAGGAATATAGAGCAGGATTGCAGGTTGAGCGATGAGAATTGAAGTACTCAGTAAAGGATTGTTTAGCCTTATCATAGATAACGGACGGGTAGGGCGACAACGGGATGGATTTTGTGAATCAGGCCCTATGGATAGTAACGCCTATGATTGGGCCAATTTTCTAGCCTTCAATTTAGACGGTACGCCATGCTTCGAAGCGATTGGTGAAATGCGATTACGGGTTGATGAAGATTGTATTATTGCTGTGACTGGCAGGGAACCGTCACTCGACGTAGATGGAAACGTTAAAGCAACATACCAGAGCCAACATGTACCGGCAGGTGCAACTATTACGTTTGGCAGCGCTCTACTTGGTAGCAAAGCCTATTTGGCAATAGGTGGAAATTGGCATGTGCCAAAAGCGGTAGGGAGTGCATGTACGGTAGTACGCGAACAACTTGGTGGGTTGGATGGTAAGGGATGCGCGTTAAAAGATGGCGATTGCATCGACATTTCAGCTAACAGCAGAATTAAAAGCACCGCTAGAATGCGCACTCTCTCGCGGCAGCACATAGACAACTATGGTTTTTTAGAGTCTATTCGGGTTATTCCCGGGTATCAGTTTTCGAGTTTTAGCGCTGTTGCTTTACGCACGTTTGAAACAAGCAGCTATACGGTTTCATCGGCTATCGATCGCATGGGCTTTAGGTTGACCGGTGAATCAGTTACAGCCGATATAGAAAACATGCGCTCAGAGGCAATTCATTTAGGTGCAATTCAAGTTCCCGGCGACGGGCAGCCTATTGTAATGATGCGCGACAGACAAACATTAGGGGGTTATCCAAAACTTGGCTGTGTAAGCCCCTGTGATATAAGTCGCTTGGCCCAAGCCGTGCCAGGCGAAAAAGTGAATTTTGTTTTTCAACATGAAGAAGAAGCAAGGGCAGACTGGCTACTGATGACAAGTAGGCGTCGCCGACTACAAGGAGAAATATTGTGACGATTGCGTTTTTAAACGGTGAGTATATGCCTCTTTCTGAGGCTAAAATTTCTCCGATGGACAGAGGCTTCCTTTTTGGTGATGGTATTTATGAAGTCATTCCAACGTATTCTGGTAGCGCAGTAGGCTTCAAGGGGCACACTTCGCGTATGGCGCAAGGCCTTAAAGCTATTGAAATCGCTAACCCTTATTCAGCAGAAGAATGGCAAGACATTTTGACCAGCTTGGTCGAAAAAAACAAAGCATTTATAGAAAGCGGAAACATTGGTGTTTATTTCCACGTAAGCCGTGGCACCGATACAAAACGTTTTCATGCATACCCTAAGAATATAGCACCTACGGTATTCGGGTTTGCTTTTGAAATAGCGCCACCACAGCCCACAGCAAAATCTGAAGCAAGGCCTTTCAAAGTTGCGCTTCAACAGGATAAAAGGTGGCAACGCTGCCATATCAAATCCACATCCTTGTTAGGCAATGTAATGCACTATCAAGCAGGTGTTGACGCAGGCGTTAACGAAACTATTTTGTACAACAGCGAAGGTATGATAACCGAGGCAAGTTCATGCAACGTGTTTATGGTGAAAGACGGATGTATATCTACGCCCCCCTTAAACCATGAACTTCTTCCCGGTATTACTCGCGCCATTGCAATTGAAGCATTTAAACAGGCAGGCCTGGTTGTTACAGAAACTTGGTTTAGCAAAGATGAGTTGCTGGAGGCAGATGAAGTATGGTTAACCTCTTCAAGCAAAGAAGTTGCCCCGGTAGTTGAAGTAGACGGAAAACCTATTGGCACAGGGGAAGTGGGTGACGTGTGGGAGAAAGCAATTAAGGCTTACCACGCATATAAGTTTAAAGCGTAACGAAAAAAGGCCCGCTTAAAGCGGGCCTTTTGCTAGAATAAAACTGTTACTTATTCAGGTAAGTTGTCGCAGTTACCGTCTGTACACTCACCGTATAAGTATAGGCTGTGATGCGTTAGCTTCATCTTGTGTTGCTTTGCGATCATCTCTTGGCGTTCTTCGATAATGTCATCTTCAAACTCAATGACCTTGCCACACTTCAGACACACAAGGTGGTCGTGGTGATCTTTGTGACTGATTTCAAATACAGATTTTCCACCTTCGAAATGGTGGCGATTGAGAATGCCTGCATCATCAAATTGGTTTAACACGCGGTACACGGTAGCAAGACCAATTTCTTCACCCTGTTCGATAAGGATTTTGTAAACGTCTTCAGCGCTGATGTGTTGGTTTTCTGGCTCTTGCAGAATTTGTAAAATTTTAAGGCGAGGCAGAGTGACTTTTAGCCCTGCTTTTTTCAATTCTTTATTTTGATCCATTACAACCTACTAAGAACGAGTGAATAAGTATTTGGTGGTTATTATAGGTAAGTTGAAACAATTTAAAAGCAAAACCGTGGAAACTTTGTTTTCTCGCTGAAAATTTATCCATTGCACTGGTGCGATAAAAATTGTTACTTCGATACAGCCCGCATGGTGTCTGGCCTGACCAGATTGTAAGTGCAAGATTTATCTAACAAATGTGCAAAATAAATAAAACTTTTGATGCATTGAATTAACATCCTGTTAAACTAAACTTAAAAAGGCGATACAACCCTTTTTATTTTTTGGCATGTTTTTTTGGTGGAAGTGCCCATGCAGTTAACAATTATAAATAAAATCACGTTAGGCTTTGGCTTATTCGGCTGCTTATTATTACTTACCAGTATTCTTTCCTATTTTGGTCTTAGCGGAATAAAAGATTCTGCACAAGACGTTGTAGAGCAAAAGATGCCAGTTCAGACCAGCATGGTAAAAGTAAAGACTGAGATCCTCTCTTTATCAGTGATTACTGCCAACGGATATCATGTCGAAAATAGAGAAGAGCTGGTCGCAAACAAAGAGACGTTTGATACTTTATCTTCCGCATTCTCTGACGACTTGTCTCGTTTAAACTCACTTATGCCAAATAACGCGGTAGCCAGTAACGCTGTCGACGTTAGTCTAGCCTACGTTAATAGTAGTAACGACATGTATACCGCTATCAACGAGCGAATGAATATCGAGAAGGCTCTTGCTGCACAGCTTGAAAAAGTCTTAATGACGGCCGATGAGGCTAGTGCGTTAATGCTAGATCTTTCCTATTTAGAGGGAAATAACCCCAGCATTGAAACGCTAATTGGTGCGGGCACTGCAATAGACAATAAATTGCTCACAATGAATGATTCATTCATTGAACTGGCTGAAACCGATAACGCTACGCAAAGTGCCAATATTATTGAAGATTTAGAATACCAATTGAGTAATTTGCAGGTAGATAAAGACTATGTAAATCGTTTGGCCACAGGGGTAGATGATGGCGGTACGATAGCTTCTTTTAACGAACAGTATGGTTTACTGATGGAAGCGGTAAACGGCACAAATGGATTAATTGCTTTGCAGCGACAAAAACTTTCTGAAGTAGACAAAGCTGCGAAAGCTCAGAAGGAAGCAAAAGAAGCGTTAGAAACCGCACTTGCCGACATTAATACTTTGTTTGACGCTGTCCAGAAGCAATCTCTTGATGGGCAGAACGCCATTCTTGAATCTGTTCAGGCCAACCTTGTGCGCAATATCATTGTCGCGGCACTGGGCTTGGTTGCTGCAATATTTTTAGCGGTTATTGTAACCCGTAGTATTTCCAAGCCCCTTGGCCGTATCAATAAAGGCTTAAGTCAGCTAAGTAAAGGGGATTTAAGCACCAAATTGCCTCAAGAAGGCAATGACGAGTTTTCTGCCCTTTCCGCAAAAGTGAACAGCCTAACCGATAGTTTACGAGAGCTAGTGGGCAATATATTAGAGCAAGAAAAACGCCTTATAGACATTACAAAAGAAAGCGTAGAGCTGGGTAATAAGAGCTTATCTGAGGTAGACAAGCAACGTGAGCAAGTAACGGTAACGTCTACGAATACAAAACATGTACAGGAAAAAAGCCGCAGCAACCTCGCCCAAATTAATGAAGCAATGGACGCCCTACGCGATATAACAAAGCAAAGTACAGACATTAGTCAATTGGTACAAAAAAGCAGTCAGCAGGTGGGTAATCAAGCCAAACAGGCGGAGTCTTCGGCGCAGATCATTAATCGTTTGGACGACAACTCTCGCAATATTGGCAGTATCTTAGACGTGATTAAAACGATTGCAGAGCAAACCAACTTGTTAGCATTGAATGCAGCCATTGAAGCTGCAAGAGCTGGTGAACAAGGTAGAGGCTTTGCGGTTGTTGCGGATGAAGTGCGAACGCTAGCCAACCGCACCCATGACTCTACGGAAGAAATTGAGCAGATGATTGGGAACTTACAAAAAGATGCTGCGCAGGCAGTAAAAGCAATTAATGCAGGACGTGAACAAGCGCAAGAAGGGGTAGAAATTACCCAGCAAGTATCTCAGCAAGTAGAGAGTATTAGAGAAATCATTGAGCGGTTAAGCGATATTAACGAACACATTGTGGCTGATACCGAACAACAAGATGTTTTACTTGGCGATGTTGCGAAAAGTTTGAACCGCATAGTTGCACTAGCCGACTCCAGTGCGCAAAGCACGCGCCAGTCGAACGAGTCGACAATGTTGTTGGACGCGCAAACTGAGAGCTTGAGAAAAGCAGTAGAGCGGTTTCACCTGTAATCGCTGAATTAGCGTAGCTGACAGCAGGCGCAGCTGATTAATTATCAAAAAAAACCGCTCATCAGAGCGGTTTTTTTATTCTTTTTCGCGGCTGTGCTTAAGCAAGTTCTGCCAAGCAAAGTTCATCGTGAATTTGCTTGCACCACGCTTTAACGCGCGAGTCAGTTAGTTCTGGTTGACGGTCTTCGTCAATACCCAAGCCAACAAAGTGATTGTCGTCAGCCATGCCTTTAGACGCTTCAAAGTCGTAGCCTTCAGTTGACCATTGACCTACTAAAATCGCACCTTTGGCTTCAACGATGTCACGTACCATGCCCATCGCGTCTAGGAAGTACTCTGCATAGTCTTCCTGGTCTCCACAACCAAAAATAGCAACTAGCTTGTCGTTGAAGTCAATTTGCTCTAGTTCAGGAAAGAAATCATCCCAATCGCATTGCGCTTCACCGTAGTACCACGTTGGGATACCAAAGATAAGCAAATCAAATTCAGCGATGTCTTCTTTACTGCTCTTGGCAATGTCTTTAACATCAATTAGCTGTTTACCCAATTCCTTCTGGATCATTTTCGCAACATGTTCGGTATTACCCGTGTCACTTCCGAAAAATAGGCCAACGCTTGCCATATCTAACCTCTATTAATCGTTACTAATTAAACGCCTGTGCTTAGCCAAAACCATTCAATAATGCCCTTCGCAAGAAACCCTAATGCGCCTAAACCTAGCACACCGTACGTTACCACTCGTCCAATAAGTGGCACATCGTTCTTACGCAGTACATCGTGTACAGCAAAACCCATCAACCCAAAAAGGATAGATAAGCCGCCATACAGCATGATGGACTCAATGAGTTCGTAATTTTCTGCAAGCATAGTGTTGTTACTTAAAAAAATCTGGCGCAACTATATCACAGTATATACGCCTGTAAGAGCCTAAAACGTTCAAAAATAGGTAATAATAGTCATTCTCATCTTAAATGATGATGAAAACCCTTCTTTAAGACGATTTATTGAGCGTTCTTTCTACAACGGCGTTAAAGACCGCTGGCTTTTCTGCATGTAACCAGTGGCCAGTACCTTCTATTACATGTGCTTTAGCCTTGGGAAAATAACGCGTTATTTCATCGCGATAGGCTGGCGTAATATAATCAGACTCACTGCCCTTGATGAATAAGGTTACGCCATCAAATGTTTGATTTGTTTGTTCCCAATCAATAATGTGTGAATAACTTGCAATTAATCCATCGACATTAAAACGCCATTTCCAATCGCCATTTTCATCTTGATATAGGCTCTTCAATAAGAATTGTCGAACGCCTGGCTCTTTCACATGTTTAGCCATTTCTTTTTCAGCATCTTTTCTACTTTGAATTGCATCTAAGGGAACGGCCTTGAGTCCATCAAATACGGTTTGGTGGCTATGGTCGTAAGATACTGGTGCAATATCGGCGACAATGAGGTGAGAAACTACGTCGCCGTGGTTTAAGGCTAATCTCATGGCTACTTTGCCGCCTAATGAGTGGCCTAAAACCGCGCTTTCTCTAATATTAAGCGATTGCATAATCTCGAACACCCCATTTGCAGCATCGTCGACAGAAAATGAAGATGTCCATGGGGATTCACCGTGGTCAGGCAGATCAATGCTGATCACGTTGTAATTAGACTCAAAGTGGCGCTTGATGCCGGCTAAATTATCGGCATTTCCAAATAGTCCATGAATGAGAATCAGCCAGGGAGAGGTAGAAGCGCATTCCGAAAGTTTGTAGTTCAACTTCACAATATACTTATCCGTTTCTGAACATGCTGTTCAAACAAAATAAGGCCTGTAAAAACAGGCCTTGTTTAATTCACAATTTTAATTAATTAATGGCGTAATCGTCGAGTGACTTACCGCTATCTAGCGCTTCTTTATAAACGCGAGGCATGCGTCCTATACCTGTCCAAAGGTGTTCTTCACCCTTGCTATCAACAAGCTTGTATTTAACCGGACGTTTTTTGCCAACCTTTTTGTTTGTTTCTACATTTAATGCCTGTAGATCTTCAACATTTAAACCCGCTTCTTCCATTTGCTTTTTAATAGCAGCGAGCTTCTCTAATTTTTCTTTCTCAAGCTTTTCTTGTTCTACTAATTTTTCTTTTCTTTTCTCAATTATACCGCTAAGTTTTTCTTGAACTTGTTCAAGTTCTTCAATGCTTAATTCCTTAACAGCACCTTGTAAACGTCTTCCATGGGTTAAAATATCTAAAAAATCGCTCATTAATTAACCTTAATACGTTGTACTTAATTTCTATTGGATAATAAATAAAAGTAGCACAAAAAAAAAGCGAGCCAAGCTCGCTTTTTAAAAATATCCGTTAAATAGCAAATTAATACTTTAAATTACATGTTCGGGTAATTTGGTCCGCCGGCACCTTCCGGAACTACCCATTTAATATTTTGACTTGGGTCTTTTATGTCGCAGGTTTTACAATGAACACAGTTTTGTGCATTAATTTGGAACCGTTTTTCACCTTCCTCTTCAATTACTTCATATACACCAGCAGGGCAGTAGCGCTGTGCTGGCTCTGCAAATTTAGGTAAATTAACCTGCAAAGGAATAGACGGATCTTTTAATTTTAAGTGGCAAGGCTGGTCTTCTTCGTGATTTGTATTAGATAAAAATACAGAAGACAGTTTATCAAAGCTTAACACGCCATCTGGCTTAGGATATGAAATCTCTTTTGCATCTTTCGCTTCTTTAAGCTGTGAGTAGTCTTTATGTTCGTCTTTCATGGTGAAAAACAAATTACCATTAAAGATATTTTGCTCTAGCGTGTTAAATGCGCCACCCCAGAAATTTCCGAGTTTGTGGATAGCGGGGCCAAAGTTACGAGAGCGGAACAATTCGTCGTATAGCCACGATGATTTAAATTTCTCTGTAAAGCTTGTTAACTCTTTTACTGGTGCCTCAGCATTTTCTGAAATGGCTTCAAAAATACTCTCTGCTGCAAGCATGCCCGACTTCATGGCCGTGTGATTACCTTTAATTTTGGCAAAGTTTAGCGTTCCGGCTTCACAGCCGACGAGTAAACCACCTGGGAAGGTCATTTTAGGCAACGAGTTAAACCCACCTTTAGCGATAGCTCTTGCGCCATAAGAGACACGTTTACCGCCTTCAAGGTACTGTTTAAATACGGGGTGGTGCTTTAGGCGTTGAAATTCATCAAACGGGCTTAGGTATGGATTGTCGTAGTTTAGGTCTACGATTAGGCCAACGAACACTTGGTTATCTTCAGCGTGGTATAAATAGCTACCGCCTGTTGCATCGTCAAGTGGCCAGCCTGCACTGTGAACCACAAGCCCTGGCTGGTGCTTGGATGGGTCTATATCCCAAATCTCTTTAAAGCCAATGGCATAATGTTGCGGTGAACTGTCTTCGTCCAGCTTAAAGTGCGAAATGAGGTCTTTTCCTAAGTGACCGCGACAGCCTTCTGCAAACACTGTGTATTTAGCGCGTAGTTCCATACCTGGCATGTAACCGTCTTTAGGTTCGCCGTTTTCACCCACGCCCATGTCGCCGGTAAGTACACCGCCAACACTGCCATCTTCATTGTAAATGACTTCAGAGGCCGCAAAGCCAGGGAATACTTCAACACCTAGTTGTTCAGCTTGATCTGCCAACCAGCGACACACATTACCCATAGACACAATATAGTTGCCATCGTTGTGCATGGTTTTCGGAGTAATAGCGTTAGGTAACTTTTTCGCTGAAGTCTCATCATTAAGTAGGTAAATGTGGTCTTCAGTTACGGGTGTATTGAGAGGTGCACCTTTTTCTTTCCAATCAGGGAAAAGTTCGTTTAGTGAGCGCGGCTCAAACACGGCACCAGAAAGAATGTGTGCACCTACCTCGGAGCCTTTTTCGACCACACAAACCATTAGCTCTTGGTCTTTTTCATTTGCAAGCTGCATAAGCTTACAAGCCGTTGATAATCCAGCTGGGCCGGCACCGACGATGACTACGTCAAACTCCATCGATTCTCGTTCCACGGGAGGCTCCTTATGTTTGTATTTTTATAATGCACTATTGATGAAACAAATAATGCTTTGTGTCAAAAACATGTAAATTAATTGTCGTTTTGCAAGGTAATGCAGGTTGACGTTTACGTCAACAGTAAGTACATTGCAAAGCAGTTTACGTTAACGTTAACTGGCAGTGTATTATAACTGCTCGTAAACGTGGTGTTAACGGCGTTTTAAGGCTAGCCTTTAAAAAACGTACGTTCCACGGATTCTTTTTTAACGTAGAGCACATTGTTAAAGTTTCAAAAAGCGTGGTGAAGTAATACGTTTTTAATTATTAATAGTTAATTATTAATGAAACGTAATAGACACCGACGAACTCAACAATTGAGGTAAATATGAAAATACTCGTACCGGTCAAACGCGCGATCGACTACAACGTTAAGGTAAGAGTGAAGGCCGATGAGTCTGGCGTAGATCTTACCAACGCAAAAATGGCCATCAACCCTTTTTGCGAAATTGCTGTTGAAGAAGCCGTTCGATTAAAAGAAAAAGGTGTGGCCACTGAAATCGTTGTTGTTTCAATTGGTGATAAGAGCTGCCAAGAACAAATACGTACAGCACTAGCCCTAGGTGCTGACCGTGGTATTCAAATCGATACCGACCAAAATCTTGATTCACTTCAAGTGGCGAAGCTGTTATCTAAAGTAGTTGAAGAAGAGCAACCACAACTTGTCATCCTTGGTAAGCAGAGTATCGACTCTGACAACAACCAGACAGGTCAGATGCTTGCTGCATTAACTGGCATGCCACAGGGCACTTTCGCGTCAGAAGTCGTTGTTGACGGCGAAAAAGTTAATGTTACCCGTGAAATCGACGGTGGCCTTCAAACTGTTGCGCTTTCGCTTCCAGCAGTCGTGACCACAGATCTTCGTTTGAACGAGCCGCGCTATGCATCGCTTCCAAATATCATGAAAGCAAAACGCAAACCGTTAGACGTTAAAGCGGCTGCGGATTTTGGTGTTTCACTTGACTCAAACGTTAAGGTGCTAAAAGTGACGCCTCCGCCTCAGCGCGAGGGTGGCATTAAAGTGGCAGATGTTGCTGAGTTGGTAGACAAGTTAAAAAATGAAGCAAAGGTGATCTCATGAGCGTACTCGTATATGCAGAACACGATAATGCAAGCTTAAAGACTGAAACGCATAAGCTTGTGAATGCCGCGCAGAAAATGGGTGGCGATATTCACGTGCTAGTCGCAGGTGAAGGTTGCCAAGCAGTAGCTGAAGCTGCAGCGCAAATTGACGGTGTTGCAAAAGTACTTGTTGCTGACAATGCTGCTTACAAGCATCAGCTTGCTGAGAATACGGCTGATCTAGTTGTAGAACTTGCTGCTGACTACAGCCACATTGTTGCTGCTGCAACCACGACAGGTAAGAACTTCATGCCTCGCGTAGCGGCTTTATTAGACGTAGCGCAAATCTCTGACATCATTGGTGTAGAGAGTGAAGACACGTTTGTACGCCCAATTTACGCAGGTAACGCTATTGCTACCGTACAATCATCTGACGCGAAGAAGGTCATTACTGTACGAGCTGCATCATTTGATGCTGCAACAACAGGCGGCAGCGCAGAAGTTGCAGCAGTGGACGTTGTAAAAGGCAGTGATAAGTCTGATTTCGTATCGGCAGAGCTGACTGAGTCTGAGCGACCTGAATTAACTGCAGCAGAAGTGGTAATTTCAGGTGGCCGTGGTATGCAAAACGGTGACAACTTCAAGCTTCTTGAGGGCATTGCTGACAAGCTAGGTGCTGCTATTGGTGCATCACGCGCCGCAGTAGATGCTGGGTTCGTTCCGAATGATATGCAGGTAGGTCAAACAGGTAAAATTGTTGCGCCTCAGCTTTATATCGCGGTAGGTATCTCGGGCGCTATTCAACACCTTGCAGGTATGAAAGACTCTAAAGTCATTGTTGCTATCAACAAAGATGAGGAAGCGCCAATTTTCCAGGTTGCAGACTACGGGTTAGTAGGCGACTTGTTTGATGTACTTCCAGAGCTGGAAAATTCGTTGTAAATCGAATTTTAAGGTTTAGCAAAATGAAGACAAAGGCTGCGTATACGCAGCCTTTTTTGTAGGGAATCGTTATAAAATACCTAGAGTAGTTACGGGTATGTTTTTTAATGGAACAATAATTTAAACGCGCACCACTGAGTTGTCTTCTATGCTCACAGGTGAGGGAATATAAGCATCTGCTTCCCAATCGTTTTCCCATTTTTCACCATCAATGAGATAGCGAAACTGGTACTCGTGATCCTTTTCTAAATCCACCGTTAACGTGAAGTCTCCACTTTTCAGTTTCTTCATCGTTAGTGGCTGTGATTTCCAGTCAGTAAAGTCACCACACAACGCTGCTTCTTTGGCGTCTTGCGCCGCTTCCGCATTTAGTCGAAATGTCACTTTGCACAGAGGTTTTGATTTAAGGTATTGTTTCTTAAGACTCATAATGTGTTTTCCCTTCAACGTAGCGAAATCATTCCCGAGGCTACTTCGCATTAAAGACTAAGCTCAAATAACAACCGCCGGTTAACTCATAACCAATGAGTGATTAAATAATCAACGAAAATCTGATAATTATCAATCTTACTTTGTATTCTTATGACAATTTTTTATATTAGGGCGGCTGATTTTTATGTGTATTTTAAAAACAATTAACAGACACAAAATTTAACAATCTTAAGTGGGCACAATAACCACAAATCAGTACACTAGTGTTGAAACAATAATAATAGATTTTCGTGGGTTATCAGGTGGTATGTGAAAGTGCAATAAATCGTTGCGTCCGTTTCACTCGCGTGGATTTCCTTCGTTCCTAGGGATAGTAAATGAAAAACTCCATCTTGATGAAAAGTGGCATTCCACTAATCATAGTTTTGGTCGCGTTTATCGCCGCGACAGTCATGATCAAATCACGTAAGCCACCAGAGCAAGTACCCGTGGAAATTCCTGCTTTTTTGGTTGAAGCGAAAGAAGCAACAGCAGAGGCCGTGAGCTTTATCGTAAAATCTCAGGGTAACGTTGTTCCACGAAATAAAACTGCGTTAAGTGCGCAGGTCAGTGGCCAAGTAGTAAGTTTGTCTGATGTATTTATAGCTGGCGGTACGTTCAAAAAAGGGGATGTACTGGCAACACTTGAACAAGATGATTATCGCACGGATCTTAAGCTTGCAGAGGCTGAATTAGCTCAAGCGCAAGCAGCGCTTCAAGAAGAAATAGCTCGCGGCAAAGTAGCCGAGCAAGAATGGCGTTCGGTAAGTAGCGTTGCACCGCCTGAGTTGGGTTTACGTAAGCCGCAACTGGCAAAAGAACAAGCAAACGTTAAAGCTGCAGAAGCCAAACTAGAGCGCGCAAAACGCAACTTGGCAAGAACGCAAATTACAGCCCCTTATAATGGCATTGTGGTTGAACGTAATATTGACCTGGGTCAGTTTGTATCAATGGGCGCAGTACTTGGTACCGTTTACTCCACCGATACTGCAGAAGTCAGGCTGCCTATTACTGACAGCGATTTAATGTTTATCAATATCGCCGGACAATCCAATGACGGCGCTCCGGTTTCGTTGACGGCCTCTGTGGGCGGTGTGAAACGTACTTGGGAAGGTAAACTGGTGCGTTCAGAAGGTATTTTAGATACGGGCAGCCGAGTAGTATATGCCATTGTGGAAGTACAAGATCCTTACAATCTGAAATCTTCACACAATGCCCCCCTTCGTTTTGGTCAGTTTGTAGAAGCAGAAATCACATCTCGTCAGAATGAAGAATTGGTGGTGTTGCCTCGTAGCATTTTACGTTTAGACAATACCGTACTGACTGTTAACGACAATCGTGAGATTGAAATAAAGCCTGTTGAGGTTGCGCGTACAACCGCTAAAGAAGTGTTTATTCGTTCTGGCATTGAGCATGGAAGCCTGGTAGTGAGAAGTGCCGTACCAAACCCATATAATGGCATGAAAGTTCGTCTTCCTGGCGATGAACCTGTGCTTTCTGATGCCGCCGAATCAGATGCTAGCGAAGATACTGATAAAGTAGAGAGCACGTCCACGGAAGGTGAAAGCGAATGAGCCGTATTGATACCAATAAAGGGCTTATTGCCTGGTTCGCGCGTAACAGCGTAGCTGCAAATCTTCTGATGTGGTTGCTTGTAGTTGGCGGATTATTTGGTGCCTTCAGTATTCAGAAGCAAGTATTTCCCAATTTCGAGATAGACATTATTAATGTTCGCGTACCGTATTTGGGGGCCGCACCACAAGAAGTAGAAGAGGGCGTACTGCTTAAAATTGAAGAGTCAATTAAAGACTTAGAGGGTATTAAGCAGCTTAATTCCACAGCAGTTGAAGGTATGGGTACGGTAAGTATTCAGGTGGAAGAAGACTATGATGTTCAATCTTTACTTGATGAAGTAAAAGTACAAGTTGACGCTATTCCGAGCTTCCCCGCAGACACTGAAAAGCCCGTTATTTACCGTCAAAAAATACAACAAGACGTAATTTGGCTCTCGGTTTACGGTGACGCGTCTGAACGGGAGTTAAAAGAGTTTGCCAAAGATTTGCGCGACGACATTGCTAACCTACCTGGTATTTCAAGTGTTCAAGTTGTTGGGGCAAGGGATTATGAGATTTCCGTTGAGCTTTCGGAAGTCGATTTGCAAAAATACAACCTTACATTCGCCGATGTCGTTGCGCGTTTAAGTCAAACCAGCGTCGACTTACCTGGCGGCTCAATTCGAACTGAAAATGGCGATATTCTGCTTAGAACGAAAGGGCAAGCCTATACGGGCTGGGATTTCTCGCAGATTGTTTTAGTAACAAACGGTAACGGCACGCGCGTGACATTAGGTGATGTGGCATATATCAACGATGGTTTTATTGAAAATAACCAATATGCGCTATTCGACGATAAACCCGCTGTTAGTTTGCGAGTGCGTGCGGTAGGTGATCAAAACGCATTAGAAATCTCTGAGCAAGTTAATACCTATATTGAGAGTCAGAAATCGGAATTTCCGGCGCATATTACAGCTGATACGTGGGGCGACAGTTCGTTCTACTTAGCTGACCGACTCAACATGATGCTGGAAAACATGTTTTTCGGCGCGCTGCTGGTTTTCTTGGTACTTTCTTTATTTTTAAAAATTAAGCTCGCGTTTTGGGTCATTGTGGGCTTGCCGGTTTGTTTTCTTGGCACCTTGTTAGTTATGCCGCTAGATATGGTTGGTGTGTCTATCAACATGCTTAGCCTGTTCGCGTTTATTCTTGTGCTGGGTATTGTGGTTGACGACGCCATTATCATGGGGGAATCGGCGTATTCTGAAATAGACAAAAAAGGCCATAGCGCTGAAAACGTGATTGCGGGCGTCAAAAAGGTCGCTATGCCAGCGACATTTGGCGTGTTGACAACCATTGCCGCATTCTCGCCCATGCTGATGGTATCTGGGCCGTTTGGAATTATTTGGAAAACCATCGGTATGGTGGTTATCGTGTGCCTTATTTTCTCGCTCATTGAGTCCAAACTAATATTGCCGGCTCACTTGGTACACATGAAGCTTAAGCCATACGATCCTGAAAAGGCGAACAGATTTCAAAAGTTCCGAGATTTCTTCAGCGAAGGTATTAAGACGTTTATAAATAATAAATACGCGCCATTTTTGGCTAAAGCTGTACGAAATCGCTACACCACGGTTGCTGTGTTTATGGCTATGCTGATCCTCACAGTAGGCCTGTTCGGTGGTGGTATTGTACGTTTTGTATTTTTCCCGAATATTCCTAGCGATTTTATGATTGCAAGTTTCGAGCTTGAGCCAGGCTCATCGCTTGAACAGCGTGATAATGTACTGACTACGCTTCGCGAGGCCATGCACCGCATGGACGACAAAGTAGCTGAAGAGTCGGGTGAAAACGTTATAAAGCACGCCATTGCCTTTGATAACGGCAACCTTGGGGGAGAGATTTTCGCAGAGCTTACCAAAGGTGAAACGCGTACGCTGACAGACTTTGAAATTCAAGACATGTGGCGTCAAGAGTTACCAGAAATCCCAGGTGTTAAGTCGTTTAATATTAGCTCTCCGGGGGGCCCTGGTGGTGGTTCAGATCTGAGCTTTGAATTTAGCTCAAGCGATATTAAGGCCCTTCGTTCGATAAGTGATGAACTTAAAGAAGCGTTGGATAAATACGAAGGCGTTACCGACATTAACGACACCTTCTCAGGCGGAAGCGAAGAAATTCAACTCGCGCTGAAACCTCAGGCTGATGCGCTAGGTATTTCTTTGCGTGATTTAGGTCAGCAGGTTCGCTTTGGTTTCTATGGTGCGGAAGTTCAGCGTATCCAGCGTGACGATGAAGAAATCAAAGTGATGGTGCGTTATCCGAAAACGGAACGTAGCTCTATAGAGCACCTTGAAAACATGCGTATCCGCGCGCCAAATGGGCAAGAAATTCCATTTGAGCAGGTGGCGACATTTACAGTTGGTCAGGGCTTTGATTCAATTATTCGTGTCGATGGTAAACGCTCGGTAACCGTAACCGGTGCAGTGGATAAAGCGTTGCTTGACCCGTCAGAAGTAACCAATGATGTGATTGAAAATCTGATGCCGGATCTACTAGCGCGGTATCCCAAGGTGGACTTCCAGCTTCAAGGTAACTCGAAAGAGCAGGCTGACGCTATGATCAGCCTAATGCAGGGGCTTCTATTTGCACTCTTTGCCATTTATACCTTGCTTGCTATTCCGCTTAAATCGTACAGCCAGCCGTTCATCATTATGTCGGTTATACCTTTTGGTATCGTAGGCGCCATTGTGGGGCATTTGGTATTAGGTATGGCGGTAAGCGTACTTTCTATCTGCGGCATAATTGCGTTGTCTGGGGTGGTAGTTAACGACAGCTTGATCATGGTGGATTTCGTTAACCGTGCGCGCAAAGAAGGCATGTCACTAATGGATGCTGCTATTAGCGCAGGTACTCAGCGTTTCAGAGCAATTATCCTCACCTCACTAACAACGTTTATGGGGCTAATGCCGATTGTTTTTGAGCGCAGTTTACAGGCTCAAGTTGTGATCCCAATGGCTATTTCATTGGCCTTCGGTATTTTGTTCGCCACGGTGATCACCTTGCTGCTTGTCCCAGCGCTGTACCTTATTTTAAATGACCTTAAAAGCGTGTTTAAAGGTCGAAAACATACGCAAGTTACGACAGAAAGCTAAATAGAAAATGCCGGTTCAAACCGGCATTTTTCGTTTAAGGAATAAGAATGAAGAAAAATCTAATATACGCTGCCATAGTAGCGGCATCAGCAGGTTTAACCTTGGCGTGTACAAGCTCGTATACCGAATCTACTAGTTCAGTGCAAGGTGAATCACAAAGTGGCGGCATGCCAAAAGTGTCCGACTATCCAAAAACCAAAACTGTGACTCAGCATGACAACTATCATGGCACTGTAGTGAGCGACCCATACCGCTGGCTAGAAGAAGAAAAGAGCGAAGAGGTAAGTGCTTGGGTTGAGTCTCAAAACACCCTTGCTCGTCCTTACCTGGCTGAATTGCCCTCTAGAGAAAGATACAAAGAACGTCTAACAGCGCTGTGGGACTACGAAAAATACTCAACGCCATATATGGTAAACGGCAAGCTGTTTTATTCTTATAACGACGGCTTGCAAAACCAATATGTGCTTTATATGGCTGACGGCGTTAACAGTGAGCCTGAAGTACTGATTGACCCAAATACATTGAGTGAAGATGGCACAGTGTCTATGGCGTCAACTGAACTAAGCCCTAAAGCCTCGTTCTTGGCCTACATGCTTTCTGACGGTGGTACAGACTGGAAAACTATTCACGTTCGTGACACCAGTAAGAAGTCGGATTTAACTGACATTATTAAAGGCATTAAGTTTTCAAATATCGCGTGGTTGCCCGATGAAAGCGGCTTTTTCTATTCACGTTACCCCCAAAATGAAGCTGGTAAGTATGATGATAGCCAAACCGTATCTATCTATTTTCACGCAATAGGTACAGCGCAAAGTGAAGACAAAAAGGTTTTTGCGTTTGACAATAAACCTACATGGAACCCTTATCCTTCGGTTGTTCAAGATGGCAAAACACTGCTCATTTCTGTGTTCGAGGGATATCAGACGAATGGTGTTTATGCTAAATCGCTGGTAAATGATAACAGTGAGCTCGTTCCGGTTTTCGACAAATGGGATGGCCGTTACGACCTAATTGGCGAGCATGACGACGAGTTATTTTTCACATCTACAGCGAATGCCCCTACAGGTAAGGTTATTAAGGTTGATTTCGATGGTGGCGTTAAAGCAATGGAAACCGTAATTGAAAGTACATCTGATACCTTGTCGAGCGTTTCACTATTGGGTGAAAAACTTTTTGCTCAGTATCTAAAAGATGTAAAAGGGCAGGTAAGTGTATTTGATTTAAACGGCGAGAAAATAGATGAAATTGCGTTTACTGATATTGGAAGTGTAAGCGGGTTTTACGGAAGCAAAAATGCCGATACAACGTTCTATAAACTTACGGGGTTCACTAACCCTGGCCAAGTATTTGCGTACGACGTAAAAAGCGGCGAGTCATCATTATTTAAATCCATCGATACCGGTGTTAATTATGATGACTACGAAACAAAGCAAATTTTTTACACCAGTAAAGATGGAACAAAAGTTCCCATGTTTATTGTGCATAAAAAAGGCTTGAAGCTAGATGGAAATAATAAAACGTTACTGTACGGGTATGGTGGTTTTAATATTTCACTGCTGCCCCGCTATTCAGTATCGCGCATGGTATGGGTAGAGCAGGGCAATGTACTGGCCATAGCTAACTTACGTGGTGGTGGTGAGTATGGGCAACAGTGGCACAAGGCTGGGACTAAGTTAGATAAGCAAAACGTATTTGATGACTTTATCGCAGCGGGCGAGTATTTGGTTGAAAGTGGCTACACCACGCCTGAGAAAATGGGTATTCAAGGTGGTTCGAATGGCGGTTTGCTGGTTGGTGCGACCTTAACACAGCGCCCGGATCTCTTTTCTGCTGCCTTACCTGCAGTCGGCGTGTTAGATATGCTTCGCTATCACACACCTAGTGCAAATGCGCGGGCATGGTCCTCTGATTATGGGTTAAGTGAAAACAAAGACGAATTTGAAGCGCTTTATGCTTATTCGCCACTGCACAACACTAAGCCGGGCTCGTGCTACCCGGCTACATTAGTTACTACAGGTGATCACGATGACCGAGTTGTGCCGTGGCATAGCTATAAATTTGCAGCTCAACTACAGGCTGATCAAAGCTGCGATAACCCAATTCTACTTCGTGTTGAAACTCGAGCTGGTCACGGTGCGGGTACGCCAACGTGGATGCAAATAGAAGGGTATGCCGACCAGTGGGCCTTTTTGGAGTCCGCTCTCAACTAGCGCATATATACTGCTATTAAATAGAAGCCGCTTTAAAAAGCGGCTTCAGACTGTTGAAAAAGCCCTAGACGAAAGTCTGGGGCTTTGATCTAATAGGCATAGTGAAATTCGGAGTGT